>SXHP01000002.1 GCA_005773165.1 Sphingomonadales bacterium
CGATCGACCGCGCCGGGCTGGTCGGGGCGGACGGGGCGACGCATGCCGGGTCGTTCGACGTGACCTATCTGGCGACGTTGCCCAATTTCGTCGTGATGGCGGCGGCGGACGAGGCCGAGCTGGTTCACATGACGCACACCTGCGTGCTGCATGACTCCGGGCCGATCGCGGTCCGCTACCCGCGCGGGAACGGCACGGGGGTCGCATTGCCCGAGGTGGCGGAGCGGTTGGAGATCGGCCGCGGACGGGTGGTGCGCGATGGCAAAACCGTCGCGATCCTGTCGCTCGGCACGCGGCTGGCTGAGGCGCTGAAGGCCGCCGACGTGCTCGAGGCGAAGGGGCTGTCGACCACCGTCGCCGACCTGCGCTTCGCCAAGCCGCTCGATACAGCGCTGATCCGCCGCCTGCTGACCACGCACGAGGTGGCGGTGACGATTGAGGAGGGATCGGTCGGCGGACTCGGCGCACATGTCCTTACGATGGCGAGCGACGAGGGGCTGACCGACGCCGGGCTGAAGATCCGCACGATGCGGCTGCCGGACCTGTTCCAGGATCAGGACAAGCCGGAACTGCAGTATGCGCAGGCGGGGCTGGACGCGGATGCGATCGTCGAGACGGTGCTGACCGCGCTGCGGCACAATTCGACGGGGGTCGCCGAAGCGCGGGCTTGATCGGCTGACATGTGCATGCCATGTACATCATTGGAGGTGCGTGATGGCGACCCAGGCAGCCGACGTTCGTAATAGCCGCGTGGTGGTGTTGGTGTCCGACGGCGAGAAGCGGCGGATCGCCGCCAATGCGCGCGCCGCCGACATGTCGGTGAGCGATTTCATGCGTACCGCGGCCGAACGCTATTCCGAGCCGACCCCGACGGAAGCGGCGTTGATGAAGGACCTGCTCGCCCAACTCGAACAGGCGAACGCCGCGACCGAGGCGTCACTGGCGCGGCTGACAGAAACGGCGACGCGAGCCGACATGTTCGATGAGCCGGGTTACCGCGCCAAGGTGCGCGCGGAACTGGAGGCGCGTACCGACATCGACTGGGATCGGGTCGCGAGCTTTCTCGGCCTGACCGTCGGGCGCGCTGCGGCGTGAGTTTCTGGCAGGACACGCTGCGCGCGCTGCAGCAGGCCGCATTGCTCCAGTACAAGGTCGATCAGGCGCTCCACACCGCAGAAGAGGCGCGGCGGCATTCGCAGGAGACGCGCGAGCGGCTGATCCAGTTGGAGACGGCGTTTGAGATGATCCTCAGCCGCTCCGCCGCGCGCCGCCTGCCCGAGAGCTGATCCTCACCCACCCAAATAATGCGCCTGCGCCGCGTCGGTGACGCTGACCGCCAGGATCGCGCGGGCGTCGCCGGGCGGGCGGGCGTGGCCGGTGCGGTCGCTGCTCGCCAGGATGACGCGGTCGAGCAGCGCCTGGCCCTCTCGCCACCAGCCGATGCCGCTGGCGGCGTTTAGATGGCCCTGCTCGCCCACGTCGACGAACAGGCTGCCCCAGTCGACCGCCATCGAGTGCGCACGCTCGATCGACACCCAGGGGTCATCGGTGGAGGCGACGACGATCGACGGGAAAGGCAGCGACACCCGCGGGGTCGGCGCAAACGCGGCGAGCTCCGCCTGCACCCCCGCGCGGTCCGCGTCGGCGGGGGCGACGAGCAGCGCGCCTGCGACCGGCCAGCCGTAGGGCTGCGGCGAGATCTGCGCCCACCACGCGACCGCGAGGCAGCCGAGCGAATGCGCCGCGAGCACCACCGGGGCCTGCGCGCGCCGGATCGCCTCGTCCAGGCGGGTCACCCAGGCGTTGCGGTGCGGCGTGTTCCACATGCCGAGCTCGACCCGGACGGTGTCGGGGCGCGCCTGTTCCCACAAGGTCTGCCAGTGCGAGGGGCCGGAGCCGCCGAGCCCCGGCACGGTCAGGACGGTGGGTCCGGCGGCGTCGAACGGTGCGAACGATCCCATGACGCTTGCTCCTTCCAGTGCGAAGGGACGCAGCGGGCCAGCGCTCTAGGGCACGCCAACCAGCCACGCCCCCGGTCACGAAAGCTATTCCTATCGCCGTAATAGGCAAAGGCGCTGCGTTCAACCGAAGGCGGGTTGCGGCGATCCGAACGGTCGACGATATGACAGCGATGGCCAGACAGCGCGCCGACCAGATGCTCGTCGACCGCGGCCTGGCCGAGTCGCGGACCCGGGCGCAGGCGCTGATCATGGCGGGGCTCGTGTTCGCGGGCGAGCGCAAGGTGGACAAGCCCGGGCAGGCGCTGGCCGCCGACGTCGCGCTCGACGTGCGCGGGCGCGATCATCCCTGGGTGTCGCGAGGCGGGGTCAAGCTGGCGCATGCGCTCGGGCACTTCGGGTGGGACGTGACAGGCGCGGTTGCGATCGACGTGGGATCGTCGACCGGCGGGTTCACCGACGTGCTGCTCGCGAACGGCGCGGCGCGCGTCTATGCGGTCGACAGCGGCACCAACCAGCTCGCGTGGAAGCTGCGTCAGGACCCGCGGGTGATCGTCCATGAGCAGACGAGCGCGCGTGTCCTGACGCCCCAGCATATCCCCGAGCCCATCGACCTCCTGGTGTGCGACGCGAGCTTCATCGGCCTCGCCAAGGTGCTCGAACGCCCCTTGTCCTTTGCGCGTCATGGCGCTCGGCTGCTCGCGCTGATCAAGCCGCAGTTCGAGGCCGGGCGCGAGGAGGTGGGCAAGGGCGGGGTGGTCCGCGACCCCGCGGTCCACGCGCGCGTCTGCGCGGAGGTCGCCGATTGGCTCGCCGGCGCGGGCTGGCGCGTGGAGGGCATCGTCGAAAGCCCGATCACCGGGCCCGAGGGCAATATCGAGTTCCTGGTCGCCGCGCACCGCGGCTGAAGGCGTCCGAGATCGGGAACGATGCGCGCGCACGCGCGGTTTACGCGAGCGGCGCGGTGCGGCAAACAGCCCCCTCGCGGGAAGCTGAGGAGACGGCGTGGGGAGTATCGCATCCAAGGGGCAGCTCAGGATGTCGTTCCTGCGCTGGGCGATCGTCACCGTCCCGCTGATCCTGCTGCTCGGCTTTGCGGTCGGCAGCGCGGTTCCTTCGGGTGATGAGAACTCCTGGTACGCCGCGCTCGTCAAACCGGCGGCGAATCCGCCCGACTGGGTCTTTCCCGTCGCGTGGACCACGCTCTACATTCTGCTGGGCCTGGCGGCGGCGGTGATCCTGCATGCGCGCGGCGCGCGGGGGAGGGGATCGGCGCTCGCGCTGTTCGCGGCGCAGTTCGCGCTCAACCTCGCGTGGACGCCGGTGTTCTTCGGGATGCACCGGGTCGACGCCGCGCTGTGGATCATCGTCGCGATGCTTGCGCTGGCGATCTCGACGACGGTCGCGTTCGGCCGCATCCGGACGCTCGCCGCCTGGTTGATGGTCCCCTATCTCGTGTGGATCAGCTTTGCGGGCGTGCTGACGTGGCGGATCGGGCAGCTCAACCCCGACGCCGAGACCCTTGATCCGGCTTCGCGCACGTCCCAGATGCTGTGAACGGCGCGTCTCCGCGGCGAAGGAACACCGAATGCAGATCGAGAACCGCCTGTTCGACGACCTCGCCAAGATGCTGAACGGCGCGGCGGGCACGCTCGCGGGCATGGGCCGCGAGGCGGAAGGCAGCGCGCGCGCGCGGGCGCGCGAGTGGATCGGCGGCCTCGATTTCGTATCGCGCGACGAGTTCGAGGCGGTGAAGGCGATGGCCGCCGCCGCGCGCGACGAGGCCGACGCGCTCCGCGCCCGTCTCGACGCGCTTGAGGCGAAGCCGGTCGACGCCGCGGCCGAAGCCGCGTTGGGAGCGTCGGGCTGACCCGCCTCTTGCCCCGCGCGCCCATTCGCGGGAAAAGCGCGGCATGACGATGCTCGATCAATCCGACCACGAAGGCGAAGCGGCCGCGCCGATCGACATGCTCGAGGCCTATTACGAGGCGCACGGCTGGGATCACGAGCGGCAGGACGACGAGGTCGTCGCGACGGTCAAGGGAAGCTGGACGACATACGAGCTGCGCGCCTTGTGGCGTGAGGACGACAGCGTCCTCCAGTTCCTCGCCTTTCCCGACATCAAGGTCACCGACGACCGCCGCGCTCAGGTCTATGAGGCGATCGGACTGGTCAACGAGCAGCTCTGGATCGGCCATTTCGAGCTCTGGTCGTCGAGCGGCATCCTGCTGTTCCGCCATGCCGCGATGGTCGACGGGGGGGACGAGGGCACCATGTCGCTCGCCGCGGCCGAGCTGCTGGTCGAATCCGCCATCGAGGAGTGCGAGCGCTTCTACCCCGTGTTCCAGTTCGTCCTGTGGGGCGGCAAGACCCCCAAGGAGGCGCTCGCCGCGGCGCTGATCGAGACCCAGGGGGAGGCGTGAGCGTCGCAGGCCCGCTGTGGCTGATCGGCTGCGGCAACATGGGCGGCGCGATGCTGCGCCGCTGGCTCGCCGCCGGGCTTGACCCCGCCGAGGTCACCGTCGTCACCCGCAGCGGCGTTGGCGTGCCCGAAGGCGTGCGCTCGGTCCGCGCGCTCCCCGCCGGTGCCGCCCCCGCTTGCGTGGTGCTCGCGGTCAAGCCGCAGCAGCTTGATGCGGTCGCGCCGACGCTGGGCGCCCTCAACCCGCCGCTGCTCGTCTCCATCCTCGCAGGCGTCGAAGTCGAGGCGCTCGCACGACGCATTCCGGCGGGCGCGATTGTCCGCGCGATGCCCAATCTGCCCGTCGCGATCGGCAAGGGGGTGACCGCGCTCCACACCCGCGACGAGAGCGCCCGCGCCGTCGCCGAAGCGCTCGCCGCGCCGCTGGGCCGTTACGAGTGGATCGCGGAGGAAGCGCAGTTCGATGCGGTCACCGCGCTTGCCGGCTGCGGCCCGGGGTTCGTGTTCCGCTTCGCCGACGCGCTCGCTGCGGCTGGGGCCGCGCTCGGGCTGCCGCGGGATCAGGCCGCGCGGCTCGCGATCGCGACGCTGGAGGGCGCGGCGCTGATGGCCGCCGCCGCGGACGTGTCCCCCGCCGTCCTCGCCGATCGTGTCGCCAGCCCCGGCGGGTCGACCCGCGAAGGGTTGAACGTCCTCGACCGCGACGACGCGCTGGTCCGCCTGCTCACCGAGACGCTCGCCGCCTCGGCGCGCCGCAACGCCGAGATGGCCGCCGCCGCGCGCTGAGCGCCGCCATATTCGCCATTCAGCGCTAACACCTTCTTTACCCCGTCCCTTCGCGAATGAGTCACCGGCGCGGGGGCAAGCCCGACCTGTCCCGATGGGAAACGGGAAAACAGGGGTGCCGTGTATGAAGACCGATTCGCTTCGCTTACGTCTGATCGTGTCCACCGCGCTGTCGGCGCCGCTGTTTGCCGCCGCCGCGTCCGCGCAGGAAGCGCCCGCGCCGGTCGCCGCCCCCGCTCCCGAGCCGTCGGACCTGCCCGAGACCTTTGATTTGTCCGAAGCGACGCCCGGCGAGGAGCGCCTGGTTGCGCTCGGCGGCCGCATGATCCGCCCGTTCGCCGGCGGCACGATCCGCCCGTTCACCGGAACCGTTCGACCCGGCGCAGGCAGGATCCGCAGCTTCGCCGGACCCATCATGGGCACCGCCGGCCGGATCCGCAGCTTCGCGGGACGCATCCGCAGCTTCGACGGTGAAGTGAACGCGACCGCGGGCGAGATCCAGGGTTACGCCGGGCGCATCCGCAGCTTCGCCGGGCGCATCCGCAGCTTCAGCAGCGAGGTCCTGCCCGTCGCCGAGCCGGACGCCGCCTTCTGGGGCGCGTACAACCCGACGGGCGGCGACCTGACCGCGAGCGCGGGCCGCATCCGCAGCTTCGCCGGGCGCATCCGCAGCTTCGACGGCGATTTCGAGGCGATGGCCGGACGCATCCGCAGCTTCACCGGCGACGTCCGCGCCGCCGACGGCTCGCTGCTCACCTGGGATCAGGGGGCGGCCACATACACCAGCCTCGACGCGCAGATCGCGGCGCTGGTCGCGGGTTCGGAAGCGACCTGGGGCGAGGCGGTCAGCGCGCGCACCGGAAAGTCTTTCGGGGAAGCCTTCGCCACGCCGATGCTGACCAAATACGGCATCGCGCTCGGCAATCCGTCGTCGCTGGTCGGCCTGGACGAGCTCGGGACCGAGATGTTCCTGCTCGATTGGTACGACAATCTCCAGAACTATTCGGGGATCGACCAGGTCGATCACTGGATGAAGGCGGTGCGCTGGTCGCCGGCGCTGACCCAGAACATGGGGCAGGGCTTCGACACCAAGATCGGCGTGCTCGATTTCACGGTCAGCGGCGGCGAAGCGGGCGATCTGATGACCCCGGGCGGCTACGCCAACGTCAGCGGCGAGATCCACGGCACCGCCGTCGCCGGGCTGATCGCGGGCAAGCACGACGGCTTCGGGGTGATGGGCTTCGCCCCGAGCGCGTCGGTGGTGAACTACAACCCGTTCGACGAAACGCAGACCGCGAACTGGACCGACATCCGCGCGGGCATGCGATATCTGTTCGATCACCAGGACGCATCGGGCAAGCGCGTCAGCGTCATCAACGCTTCGCTCGGCGTCCCCGGATCGGTGCTCCAGTCGGGCTGGTACGAGGAGGTGTTCACCAAGGACGCGACGCTGGCCGCCGCCGCCAAGTCCAAGATCCTGGTGGTCGCCGCCGGCAACGACGGCGCGGTTCACCACAAGGACGACAAGGTCAAGTGGGACTGGGACAAGATGCCCAACGTCATCATCGTAGGCTCGGTCGATCCGAACAATGTCATTTCCGAGTTCTCCAACCGTCCGGGCGAGGGCGAGATCGACAAGAAGGGCGGCGGCGATCCCGTCGGCGGCGACAAGCTGCGCGACCGGTTCATCGTCGCGCCCGGCGAATGGATGCTGGTCACCGACGGCCACGGCGGAGTGACCCGCATGTCGGGCACGTCGTTCGCGACCCCGCTGGTGTCGGGCACGATCGCGCTGATCCACGATCGCTGGCCCTGGCTCGCCAGCCATCCCAAGGACACGGTCAACATCATTCTCGACAGCGCCAAGGATTTGGGCGCGGACGGGACCGACCAGGTTTACGGCGTCGGCCTGCTCGACGTGGAGGCGGCGCTGTCGCCGATCAACTGGAACAAGCTCACCTTCAAGCGGAGCACCAACGGCGGCGCGCTGTCCGGGCCGATCAAGGCGGACGACATGCTCAAGACCACCAGCGCGGTTCGCATGACCTGGGAGGTGACCAGCGTCTATTTCAACCTGTTCGAAGACACCGGCGACTCGTTCCGCGACTTCAACGTGCCGATGTCGAGCAAGCTGCTGGGCAGGACGGTGGGCAACACCAACGAGCAGTTCAACGCCTATCTGCAGAGCCGTTTCCAGAACTGGTTCAATGCCGGGGGCAAATGCTCCAACGACACCGACTATGACTGCGACGGGGTCGACGACGGCAAGAGCGGCGACAAGGAGCATTTCCGCACCGCCAGCTATGCCGCGCGGATCGCGGGTTTCGGAGGGCTGAACGCGACTGCGTACGCGACGCCGCGCGCGTACCGTGCGGGGCTGCGCCAGGAAGGCGTGCCGTTCGACACCGCGCTGGCGCTGCGCTCGCCCGACGGCAGCTTCGGCTTGCGCTTCGGCGGCGGATCGGGCGCGGAGGCGCTGGGGACGGGCGGGTTCGGGCTGCGGTCCGACTATGACGTCGATACCGGCGGCGCCAACCCGTTCCTGGGGATGGCGTCGGGCGCGGGCTACGCCGCGGCCGAGGTCAAGCTCGCCGACAATCTGTCGGTGCAGGTCGGGGTGTCGCGCGACGACCAGCAGGTCGATTTCGACCGGCTGTCGCCCGAGGCGCGCTATGTCGAGGCTGCGGCGGGTCGTTATCGCGCGGCTGCGGGCACGATGACGCTGACCTGGCGCGCCGATCCGCGCCTGACCACGACCGCGGCCTATACCTTGCTGTCGGAGGACAAGAGCCTGCTCGGCACCCGCTCGCTCGATTCGACCGACCTGCCCGACGGCGCGATCACCGACGCCGCCACGCTGGGCGCCGACTACCGCGTGACCAAGGGCCTGTCGCTGACCCTGACGGGCACCGTCGGCCGCACCCGCGCGGGCGATCTCGACCGGCAGAACATCGCGGTCGCGTCCGGCGGGCTCGTCAGCAGCGCGTGGCAGGCCGGGGTGAGCAAGGTCGGCGTGATCGACGGCAGCGATCGCTTGCGCCTCACGGTCGCGCAGCCGCTCCATGTGGAATCGGGCAAGGTCGCCTTCTCGTCCGTGGCGGTGGTCAACCGCCTGACCGGCGAGCTCGGCAACGTGGTCCAGGCGGTCGCGCTCGAAGGCGGACGGCGGCGGTATGTCGCCGAGGCGCTCTATGGGCGGACGATCGGCGGGGGCAAGGCGGAGTTCAACGTGTTCGGCCGCGCCGACCTGCGCGCCGACAACCAGAGCCAGCCGCGCCTGACGCTGGGCGGCAGCTTCCGCCTCGGCTTCTAAGGGCGCAGAATCAGGGGTCCGTCCGGTGAGGACGGGCCCTTTTTCTGTTCGGTTAAGCATTGCCGGTTAGCGTGGCGCCTGTTCGATCCGGGAGTTGTTCGATGCGCGCGACGCTGACCCTGTTGCTGGCCGTTGCGCTTCTGCCGGCCGCCGCCGCCGCGGCGCCCGCGCCGACGCTCGCCTCCTTCGCCAAGGCGGTGGAGGCGACCAAGCAGGCGATGATGGCGGACCCGGAGAACGCGCTCGTCTCCGCCACCGCCGCCGTCTCGCTCGCCAGACGCCTGCCGCCCTCGCGCGAGGCCGAGGTCGCGCTCGCCACCGCCGAATGGCTCCACGGCGAGGCGCTGCTGTTCACCAACAAGCTGACCGAGGCCGCGCCGGTCGTCGCCGCGACGCTTCGCCAGGTCGAACGGATCGCGCCCAACACCAAGCTGCACGGCGACCTGCTGCGATCGCACGGCGCGATCGCCGCAAGCGGCGGGCGCGTTCTCGACGCGCTCAAGGCCTATCAGCGCGCGCACGAGGTGTTTCGCGCGGCGCGGCAGGCGCGCAGCCAAGCGATGGCGCTGCAGGATATGGGCAGCATCTTCTGGGAGGCGCGCGACTATCCCCGCGTGCTCGACTATTACGAGCAGTCGGCGGAGGCGTTCAGCGACGATCCGACACTGACGCTGACCATGCACAACAACCGCGCCGAAGTGTTTCGCGAACAGAAGCTCTACCCGCAAGCCGCGGCCGCGTATCGCGCCGCGCTGGTGGAGGCGCGCAAGCTGGGCAGCCCGCTGCTTCAGACCCGCATCCTGACCAATCTGGCGGGATCGGAGGCCGAGGCGGGTCGGCTGGCCTCCGCGCAGAACGCGGTCGACCGGGCGACCGTGCTCGCCGCGCACGGCGAGGGCGCGGGCTGGAAGCCGTTCGTCTACGGCATCGCCGCCCGCATCGCGATCGACCGCGGCGACGCGGCCGGTGCCGAGCGGCTGATCGCCAAGACCTTTGTCGGGATCGACCTTCAGCGCAGCGAATTGCTGTTCCGCGACTACCATCAGATCGCCGCGCGCATCTTCGAGGCGCGGGGCGACGAGGCGCTGGCGCTCAAGCATCTGAAAGCGTTCCAGCGGCTGGACCGCGAGGCGCAGACGCTGACCGCATCGGCCGCGTCGCAGCTGCTCGCCGCGCGCTTCGATTTCACCAATCAGAACCTCAAGATCTCGACGCTGAAGCAGGGCCAGCTCCAGCGCGACATCCAGATCGAACGCCAGCGCAGCCGGTATCGCAACAACCTGTTCGGCGGCGTGCTCGTCGCAGGGCTGCTGGTCCTGGGACTGCTGCTCTTCGGCTTCTTCTCGCTGCGCCGCAGCCGCAACAAGGTGCGCGACGCCAACACCACGCTGTCGGAGGTCAACGGCGCGCTGGAGAAGGCGCTGAAAGCCAAGACCGAATTCCTGGCGACGACCAGCCACGAGATCCGGACGCCGCTCAACGGCATCCTGGGCATGACCCAGGTGCTGCTGGCCGACCGCCGGATCGGCGCGGACGTGCGCGAGCGGATCGAGGTCGTCCACGGCGCCGGCGAAACGATGCGCGCGCTGGTCGACGACATCCTGGACGTCGCCAAGATGGAGCACGGCCGCCTGACCGTGGTCGAGGAGCCGACGGACCTCCCTGCGATCCTTCGCGACGTCGCGCGGCTGTGGGGCGGGCAAGCGGAAGCCAAGGGGCTGCGCCTCGTCGCCGATATCGATGGAGCGCCGCCGCGCATCGTGTCCGACGGCGGACGGCTGCGCCAGATCGTGTTCAACCTGATGTCCAACGCCACCAAGTTCACCGCCGCGGGACAGGTGATGCTGCGCGCCGGTGTGGCTCACGACGGGAGCGGGGCCGAGCAGCTCGTCATCACCGTGGCGGACACCGGCATCGGCATCGCCGCCGACCAAATCGACGGCATCTTCGAGGCGTTCCGTCAGGTCGACGGCGGCACCACGCGCCAGTTCGGGGGCACGGGCCTGGGCCTGGCGATCTGCCGCAACCTCGCGGTCGCGCTCGGCGGCGACATCACGGTCGCGAGCGTGCCGGGCGAAGGGACCACCTTCGAGCTGAGGCTGCCGCTGGTGCGGGCGGAGGCGGAGAGCGCCCAGGCGGGGCATCCGGCCGCCGGCTCGCTGGAGCATGCCTCGCTGCTGATCGTCGCGGGCGCGCCGCCGGTCCAGGGCATGCTGCGGATGCTGCTCGCCGCCGAGGTCGACACGACCGACGCGGCCGACGATGCCGACGGCGCGGAGGCGCGGCTCGCGAGCGGGGGACTCGACCATGTGCTCGTCGATGTCGGATCGGTCGAAGGCGGGGCCGACGGCCTGCGCCGGATCGTTGCTGCGGCCGCGGGCGCACGGGTGACGTTGCTGGCGGCGCAAGACTCTACGCCGCCGCTTGCTGAGCTGATGCTGATCGGGGCCGACCAGATCCTGGTCAAGCCGATCGGCGGCGGCGACCTGATCCGCGCGCTGGCGGACCTTTACACAGCGGCGCAGGAGAATGTGCGCGAGGCCGCCTGAAGTAAGGCCGCCTTTACGAAGCGCTTGTAACACCAGAGAAGAATTTGTCGGAAGGTCCATGATGCAGGTGCTGTTCGTCGAAGACGACCCCATGAACCGGCGAGTCGTGAAGGATATGCTGAGCGTGGTCGGCGCGACCATGGACGAGGCTCCCGACGCCGAAACCGGGCTTCAGATGATCGACGAAGGCGCCTTCAACATCATCCTCATGGACCTCCGCATGCCCGGGATGGACGGCCTGACCGCGATCCGCCACCTGCGCGCGCGGGCCGACGCCAAGCGCGAGCTGCCCGTCATCGTGGTGACCGCCGACACCGCGGTCGACCTGCGCGAGCAATGCCTGGCGGGCGGCGCCGACGACGTGATCCTGAAACCCGTCGCGATGAACATGCTGCTGAAGGCGATGAGCCGTATGCTGGCCAAGCAGTCGGACGGGGTCATGCTGTCTTAGGATCGGCCAAGGGGCCGGAATGGCTCGGCGAACGCGCGTTTCGGGTAAATTCGACAGCTGCCCCGGGGCGGCGGAAACCTCAGCCAGTGATCTTGTAGCTTTGCGAACAGCTGGCTCAAGCCATGATTCTTGACGTTGGGTCCGAGTGGCGTAGACCCAGGGCAGCAATAATTGGCCTGATGCCGCCGGTTTGCACCAACGGCATCACTCACCGAATAAATCGCTATGCGTGCCGGCGCGGGCGAACACGATTGTCCCGCCCTTTCCCCTCGGGTCATCGACGCGGTAGATCAGCAGGAAGTTCCCGCCGACATGGCATTCGCGATAGCTGGCCCATTCACCTTTCAAGGGGTGGTCCTTCCATTCCGCGCCGAGCGGCGCGTCGTTGGCGATCAGCTGGAGCATCACGCTTTTGAGCCGGTTCATGTCGAATCGGCCCGACCCGGACAGGCGCGCCCAATCCTTACTGAACTGCTTCGCATAGTCGCAGGCGCGTGGATGCGGCGCACGCTTACTTTGGAAAGTTTTAGCCATTCAGCTCGGCGATCATCGCCTCGCCGTCCGTGAATCGCGCCGAGCGCTTGGCGAGAATGGCGTCGGCGTCCGCCATTGCGGCGAGGGTGGTGGCATTGGGCACTTTGAGCTCTAGCGGAAAAGCCTGATCGGCGACGATGCGGTGGTAGAGCAGCCGCACCGCGTCCGCCGCCGACAGCCCCATCGCGGCCAGCGCGGCGTTGCCTTTCGCCTTGATCTCGTCGTCCAGCCGGACGTGCAGCATCGCGGTATGCGCCATCATTTTCACCCTGTATCTCAATCGAGACACATATGTCCGCACAAGCGATTGTCAATCGATGCGCCTGATCCGGTGATTACGTGGGCACGCAACGTCCTTACCCGGGCAGCGCGACCGCGATCGCGGCGTCGTTCGGCGCCACACTGCCGCGAAGGGACGCGTGGCGCTTGCGATATCTTGCGTGGTCAAATCGGACCATGGCTGGGGCGGCAGGATTCGAACCTGCGTATGACGGTACCAAAAACCGTTGCCTTACCGCTTGGCGACGCCCCAACGACCGGATCGCGGCGCTTATAGCGGGCGCGGTCCCGGTGGGAAGCCCTGTCAGGCCAGGCGGTGCAGCCAGCCGTGCGGATCGGGCGCGCGGCCGCGCTGGATCGCGGTGAGGCGCTCCAGAAAACGCCGGGTGGTCTGTCCCATCGCGCCGCCGCCGATCGCAAATCGGTAGTCCGGGCCCGACACCTGGCCGATCGGGGTGACCACTGCGGCGGTTCCGCATGCGAAGCTTTCGACCAGCCGCCCGCTCTCGGCGTCGGCGCGCCACTCTTCCAGCGAGTAGAGCTCCTCTTCGACCCGCAGCCCTTCCGCGCGCGCCAACGTGAGGATCGAATCGCGGGTGATGCCAGGCAGGA
>SXHP01000066.1 GCA_005773165.1 Sphingomonadales bacterium
ATGCGACGGGTGGTTGAGTCTCGACGCGCGTCAGCGCTGGAGCGGAACGCTGCTGTTGCCGGGCGTCGCCGGCGGGACCGGCCCGGGCGCGGTCTGCGCGGCGGGCGGCGGCGTGCGGACCAGCGACGTGTCGAGCGGCGCGGGGCCGCTGCGCGACGCGGCGTAGAAGGCGAGCACGATCGAGAACACCACGAACACCGTCGCCAGCACCGCGGTCGCGCGGGTCAGGAAATCGGCCGCGCCGCGCGCCGACATCAGCCCCGACGGGCTGCCCCCCATCCCCAGCCCGCCGCCTTCGGACTTCTGCATCAGGATCACCGTGACCAGGGTCGCGGCGATGACGGCGTGGACGACAAGCAGAAAGGCGAACATCGGGGGCGGGGTTCCGGATCGTGTGGGTCGCCGCGCACATAGGCCGCACGCCCCGCCCGATCAACCGCGCAAACCTGACGCCTTCGTTAAGGAACAGGGAAACTCACGCGCTTCCACGGCGTTATGACAGCGAAACGATAACCGCGGCCGGGGCGAACCCGGCGTGTTACCGAACCGATGGACCAACACGCGTGGCCACAGCCGATGCCCAGTCCCTGGCCGCTTGGATGGCCGCTCTGGTGGATTATGTCCGTTCGGGGGAGCCCGACCTGACCAATCGTCAGATGGCGTTGCTGCTCGTCGTCTACTTAAAGCCGGGGCCGCATACCGTACGCGGTCTGGCGCGTGTTTTGAACGTCTCCAAGCCCGTGGTGACACGCGCCTTGAACAGGTTGGGGGCGCTCGGCTATCTGCGCCGCCAGCGCGACGATAGCGACAAGCGCAACATCTTCGTCGCGCGAACCACCGAGGGGGCGGACTTTCTTGAGGAATTCGGGCAGTTCATCGGCGACGGAGACGCCCCCGCCGTCGGCGCGCGCACCCCGCTCGCCGCAGCGTGAGGGATTCGCGCTCCGCGGTCCGTCGGTCATGCTCGACCCGCGGACGCACGCGGTCCGCCCCGATCTGGCGGACGTCCGCTTAGCCGAATACGTATTCGCGCCGCACTACGCCGCGCCCATCACGCGGCGCGTCGCCCAGTCCGCCGCCTTGCGGATCGCGCGCGATCCCGCGTCGGAGACGCTGGCGACGCTGGCCCCGGGCGACCTCTTCGAAGTGCTGGAGCTGGCGGGCGCGCTCGCCTGGGGAATCGCGCCGGACGCGAAGCTCGTCGGCTACCTCCCCGCGGACAGGCTGACGTGACGCCTGTCGTCTTCATCGACGGGGCGGCGGGCACGACGGGGCTCGAGATCCGCGACCGGCTCGCCGGCCGCGCCGACCTGTCGGTGGCGACGCTGCCCGAAGAGCGCCGCAAGGACCCGGCGGCGCGGCGAGAGGCGCTGAACGACGCCGATTTCGTCATCCTCTGCCTGCCCGACGACGCCGCGCGAGAGGCGGTGGCGCTGATCGATTCGCCGTCCACCCGGATCATCGACGCATCCAGCGCGCATCGGGTGGCCGACGGCTGGACCTACGGCTTTTCAGAGCTGGAAGCAGACCAGGCCGATCGGATCGCCGCCGCGCGGCTCGTCGCCAATCCCGGCTGCTATCCCACCGGCTTCCTGGCGCTGGTCCGGCCGCTGGTCCGCGCCAAACTGCTGCCCACGTCCGCGCTGCTCACCGTCAACGCCGCCTCGGGCTATTCCGGCGGCGGCAAGGCGATGATCGCGGAGTTCGAAGCCCCGGACGCGCCTGCGTTTCGCAGCTACGCCTACGCCGGCGGGCACAAGCATCTGCCGGAGATGCGGGCATTCTCCGGTCTCACCCACGATCCGATCTTCGCTCCCGCGGTCACGCGCGCCTACCGCGGCATGCTGGTCGAGGTGCCGCTCCACCTGAGCGCTCTCCCCGCCAAGCCCGCGCTCGCCGATCTCGAACAGCTGTTGCGCGAAGCGTACCAAGGCCAGCCGATCGTCACCGTCGCCGAACCTGCCGCCGTCATCGCGATTGAGGAGAACGCCGAAACGGACCGCATGACCCTGCGCGTCTGCGGCGACGCCGCGACCGGGCAGGCGCGGCTTGTCGCCACGCTCGACAACCTCGGCAAGGGCGCGGGCGGCGCCGCGGTGCAGAACCTCAACATCATGGCGGGGCTTCCGGCCGCCGCCGGTCTCATCGTCTGATCGGAACTTCGAACATGACACGCACACCGGTCGGCAAGCTCTTGCTCTTCGGCGCGACGGGCGATCTCTCGCAGCGCATGTTGCTGCCCTCGCTCTACGGCCTCCATGCGGACGGGCTGCTGCCGCAGGGGCTGACGATCATCGGGTCCGCCCGGTCCGAACTGGACGACGAGGGCTTTCGCGCCTTTGCGCGCCAGGCGCTCGACGAGCACCTCACCGCCGACCGCAAGAGCGACGACGCGATGACGGGCTTTCTCGCGCGCCTCGCCTTTCAGCCCGCCGATCTGGCCAACGCCGCCAGCTTCAAGGCGTTGGGCGAGAAGGTCGGCGACGTTTCGGGCGGGCTCGCGATCTTTCTGTCGACCGCCCCTTCGCTGTTCGAGCCTGCGATCGCCGGGCTGAAGTCGGTCGGGCTCACCGGCGACACCGTCCGCATCGGCCTGGAAAAGCCGCTCGGCTACGACCTCGCCTCCAGCCGCCATATCAACGATGCGGTGTTCGCCGCCTTTCCCGAGCCGCGCACCTTCCGGATCGATCACTATCTGGGCAAGGAGACGGTCCAGAACATCCTCGCGCTCCGGTTCGGCAATTCGTTCTTTGAACCGATCTGGAACGCCCGCGGCATCGCCAACGTCCAGATCACGATCGCGGAGGAAGTCGGGCTAGAGGAGCGCGCCGGCTATTACGACGGCATGGGCGCGCTTCGCGACATGGTGCAGAACCACATCCTCCAGCTGCTTGCGCTGATCGCGATGGAGCCGCCCGCCCGGTTCGACGGCACCGCGGTGCGCGACGAAAAGGCCAAGCTGTTCCACTCGCTTCGCCCGATCACCGCGGACGAGGTCGAGCAGCAGACGGTTATCGGGCAATATACCTCCGGCGCGATGCGCGGCGAAGTGGTGAAGGGCTATGTCGATGAGCTCGGCAAGCCGTCCGACACCGAGACCTTTGTCGCGATAAAGGCGTTCGTCGATAACTGGCGCTGGCAGGGCGTGCCCTTCTATCTGCGCACCGGCAAGCGCATGGCGACCCGCCGGTCGGAGATCGCGATCGAATTCAAGCCGGTGCCCCATTCGATGTTCCAGTCGCGCGGGGGCAGGCTCCAGCCCAATACGCTGATCATCCGCCTGCAGCCGGAGGAATATGTCCAGCTGCTGGTGATGGCCAAGGAGCCCGGATTGGACCGCGACGGCGTGCGGCTGCGCGAAGTGCCGCTCAACCTCAGCCTCGATCACGAGTTCTCGGGCACCCGGCGTCGCATCGCCTATGAGCGGCTGCTGCTCGACCTGATCGAGGGAGACCAGACGCTGTTCGTCCGGCGCGACGAGGTCGAGGCGCAGTGGCGTTGGATCGACGCCATTCGGGACGGCTGGGCGGAACGGAGCATGAAGCCCAAGTCCTATCCCACCGGAACCTGGGGCCCCTCCGCCGCCATCGCGCTGACCGAGCGCGACGATGTCACCTGGCAGGACGACTGATCGTCCCCGAGCCCATTGCAATCACGAAAGAAGACCATGACCGAGATCGAATGGTGGGATTACGAGGACTCCGCCGAGTTGGCGGACGCGATCGCGGGCGACGTGGGCTTCGTCATCGAGAGCGCGCTCGACGCGCGCGGTTCGGCGGTGATCGCGCTCGCCGGGGGCAAGACGCCGCTGCCGGCCTATGAGAAGCTCGCCACAGCGAAGCTCGACTGGAAGCGGGTGACGATCGTTCCCACCGACGAACGGATCGTTCCGCTCGGCGACGCGCTGTCCAACGTGACCGCGCTCGCCAAGATCTTCCTGCCCAAGGGCGCGCGCGTCATGCCGATCGTCCCCAAGGCGACCGAGGATTACAAGGCCGCAGGGCGATCGGCCGACGCGCTGATGCAGGATCTGCACTGGCCGCTCGATCTGTGCCTGCTCGGCGTCGGCGCCGACGGCCACACCGCGTCGATCTTCCCCGGCCCGGACTTCGACGAAGCGCTGAACGGCCCCAAGGAGCGCCGCGCGCTGGGCGTCCTCCCCGAACCGCTGCCCCCCGAAGCGCCGGTCGCGCGGGTAAGCCTCAGCCGGCAGGGGATCGTCACCGCCCGCGCGCTGATGATCGCGGTCACCGGCAAGGACAAGCGCAAGGTCATCGAACAGGCGATCAAGCAGGGCCCGGCATCGCCCTACCCGATCGGCCGGGTCCTCGCCGACGTCGAGCTGCCGGTCGATATCCACTGGGCGCCCTGAGCGCTCGAGCTCGTTCGCGCCTGGCGGACCGAAGCGATGCGGCGACATACGTATGGGCGGCTTGTCGGCGACCGTCGCCTGCCGCACAGTCTAAGGTGAAGAGGACCCGATGAACCCCGAAGTCGCTGCCGTCACCGACCGCATCATCTCCCGTTCGCGCGACACGCGCGCGGCGTATTTGGCGCTGATCGCGCGCGAGGCGGAGCAGACGATCCGGCGCCCGAACCTCGGCTGCGCCAACCTCGCCCATGCCTATGCGGGAACCGAGGAGGACCGCGACGCCATGAAGGCGGATCGCGGCATGAACATCGGTCTGGTCACCGCCTATAACGACATGCTGTCGGCGCATGCGGTCTATTACCGCTACCCCGAGCAGATGAAGATCTGGGCGCGCGAGGCGGGCGCGACCGCGCAGGTCGCGGGCGGCGTCCCCGCGATGTGC
>SXHP01000067.1 GCA_005773165.1 Sphingomonadales bacterium
GCGCGACGACGGGCGCGGCGCGGGGCGGCGGCGGCGCGGGCGGCACGGCCTTGGGCACGCACGCGCCCGCCGCGAGCGACAGGACGAGAACGGAGAAGGAGCGACGCATCGTCGCGGCCTATCCGCGATCACGCGCCGCCTCAAGCGCGCGGGAGCGGAACCGTGCCGGGGGGCGGACGGTTGGAAGGCGGCAGGGAGACCCACGATGACCACCGACGCCCCGACATCGCTGCTCGTGCAGGCCAATGCGGCGCACACGCTGAAGGTCGACAGCCGCGACGGCGACACGGTCGGCAGCGTCCACGCCTTCATGGTCCACAAGGGCACCGGTCGCTCGACCCACGCGGTGCTTTCGCTCGGCGGGTTCCTGGGGATGGGCAAGAGCTTCTATCCCCTGCCCTTCGAGCTGCTCCAATACGATCCCGTCCGCGACTCCTATGTCGTCACGATAGACCGCCGGGTGCTGGAGGGCGGGCCGAGCTGGGCCAACAACGCCCCCTCGTTCGACCAGGCGTATGCCGATCGCGTGGCGAGCTATTACGGGGTTACGAAGGACGTGCTCGCCGAAGGCTGAGCGCCGCTGCGCCAGCCGCCGTCAGCCCTCCCGATGGCCGCTCAGCCGCCATGCCCAGGCGAGCGCACGACCCGTCGCGGCGGGCAGCCCCGGCCGCAGCAGCAGCCAGTCGCGGATCGCGGGACCCGGCTCGGCCCCGATCACCTTCTTGTAGCCGCTGTCCCCCGCGCCCCAATCGACCAGCGTGACGCCGCGGTACAGCGCGTTCACCAGGTTGCGCCAGTACAGCAGCTTGCCCGGCGAATGCTTGGCGTAATCGGGGACATAGCTGTTGGCGATCGCATATTTGGTCGCGTCGACGTCCATGTCGAATGAAAAGGCCGCGGGCGCGCCGTCGACGCTCAGCAGGGCCGCGCGGAACATCGCCGCCAGCACCGGATCGCGCGCCGCCGCGCGCCAGAACGACAGGTGCCCGCCCGGCGTGAACTTGGCGTCGTCGCCGCCGGTCCGCGTCGCGATCCAGCTCCGCTCCTCGATCGCGCCCAGGCTCGCGAACCCCTCCGGCCAATCCTCCGCGTCGAGGAACCGCCAGTCGAGCGCGCCGTGCGCGGCGAGATGCTTTTCGTGGTACCGGTTCTTGCGCAGCGTCGACAAACGCGGCCACTCGCCCTCGCGGCGCTGCGCCGCCATGTCGAGCAGCCAGCTTTCCGCGACGAACCGGTCGAGCACCGCCCAGCCCGCGCGCCGCGCCGCCGCGATCAGCGCGCTCGCGCCCGGATCGCCGTCATAGACCGGGCCGAGGCGCAGCCCGTTGCCCACCCCGCCGAGCAGCGCGGCCGACACCGCATCGCTCGCGCCGAGCGCCGAGGGAAAGCTGCGGAACGGCCAATAGCATCCCGGAACCGCCGTCAGCCCGAGCGCCCGGGGACCCATCGCCACCATCGGCAGCGCCGCCGCGACCGCGCCGTCCTCGGTCGCCACCATCGTCCGCGGGGTCCCGCCATAGGCCTCGACCGCCGCCGCGAACCAGCCCCGGCGCAGGAAGCGATGGCCGGGCGCGCCCGCCTCCGCCGCCGAGTCGATCGCATCGGGCAATCCTTCGACCAGTTGAACGCCCACGCCGGGCGCGGTCGCGGAGAAGTCGGCGCGCGAAAGGGGCTTGGTCATCGCACGCCGCCTATCCGAATGCGGTTACCAAGCCGTTTCCCTTGCCGGGCGGGCGCGCGCGCGTCAGAGCGGAGCCATGCCCACGCTGCCCGCGGTTTCGACGGTCGCCCAGACCATCTCGCTCTCGCTTTCGCCGGTGTTCATGCTCGCGGGGATCGGCGCGCTGCTCAACGTCCTCGCCGGCCGCCTGTCGCGGGTGATCGACCGCGCGCGCGTGGTGGAGCAGCTCCACCCCCGCTCGACCGGGCCCGAACACGACCGCCATGTCCGCGAGCTGCGCCTGCTCGACCGGCGGATCACGATCATCAACGCGGCCTTGTTCCTCGCGGTGGCGAGCGCGGTGATGACCTGCGTCGTCGTGGTGCTGCTCTTCATCGCCGAACTCGCCGATCTTCACGCGGGCACCCTGGTCTCGCTGTCGTTCATCATCGCGATGCTGCTGCTGATCGCCTCGCTGGTCGGCTTCATCGTCGAGGTGCGCGTTTCGCTGGGCGCGATCCATGTCCGTCAGGATCTGCTGCGGGAGGAGAAACGGTGACCGAGCGGCGACTGCTCCAGATCGCGGTCGCGATCGCCTGCCTCCTGCCCTTCGTGGTCGGCGGCCAGGGCGTGCTCCAGGGGCCCGCCGCGTTCGGCGGCTTGGCGGACGTGCCGCGCGACCTCGACAGTCACTTCCGCTACATCTCGGGCATCTTCTTCGCGACCGGCCTCGGCTTCGCCTCGTGCATCGCGCGGATAGAGGCGAAGGGCGCGCGCTTCCGGCTGCTCGGCATGCTGATCGTCGTCGGCGGGATCGCGCGGGGGGTGTCGCTCCTTTCGGTCGGCGCGCCGTCGACCGGGCACCTGCTCGGACTCGGGATGGAGCTGGTCGTCATGCCGCTGCTCCTGCTCTGGCAAGCGCGGGTCGCGCGGCTGGCGCGCTGACCCGGCGGAACCCTTTCGCCGCCCGCCCGCGTTGAGGCGGCTTGGCAGCAGGACGCCCGCGTGACCCCCGTGCTCAAGACCGTCGCCGCCGCCCTGCTGTTCCTGGTGATCCTGCTCGCGCTCGCCGCGACGATCGTGCCGCGCTTTCTCGACCGCCGCTATTATGACGGGCCGGTGAGCGGCCATTACGACGGCGAGCGCTTCTTCAACCCCGGCGCGGACGACGACACCGCGGGCGTCCCCGGCGGCGGCAGCCGCGCCCGCTTCCTGTGGCGGCAGGCGACCGGAAGCGACAGCCGTCCGCCCTGGCCCGCTTCGGTCGCGGTGACGCAGTCCCGCCCCGCGGCCCGCGTCGACGGGGATGCGATGGTGGCGACCTGGATCGGCCACGCCACCGTTCTCGTCCAGACGCAGGGCATGAACATCCTGACCGACCCGATCTGGTCGGACACCGCGGGCCCCTTCGGCTTCGGTCCGAAGCGCGTCGCCCGCCCCGGCGTCGCCTTCGCCGACCTGCCGCCGATCGATCTCGTGCTCCTCAGCCACAACCATTACGACCATCTCGATCTGGCGACCCTCGCGCGGCTGTGGCGGCGCGATCGGCCCGTGATCGTCACCAGCCTCGGCAACGACGCGATCCTCCGCGCCAACGGCATCGCGGCGCAGGCGGCGGACTGGGGCGAGAGCCTCCCCGTCTCGCCGAAAGCCGGCGGCGGTCCGTTCGAGGTGACGGTCAGCCGCAACCACCATTGGGGCAGCCGCTGGTTCGCCGACCGCAACCGCGCCTTGTGGTCCAGCTTCGTCGTGCGCCTGCCCGGGGGCAATCTGTTCTTCGCGGGGGACACCGGCCTCGGCGACGGCCGCTGGCCGGCGGAGGCGGCGAAGCTCGGCCCTGTCCGCCTCGCGCTCCTCCCCATCGGCGCATTCCGCTTCGCGCCCGGCCAGATGAAGTCGGGAAGCCACATCGGCCCTGCGCAGGCGGTGGACGTGTTCCGTGCGCTCGGCGCTTCGACCGCGATTCCCGTGCATTGGGGCACGTTCCGGCTGTCCTACGAGGCCTGGGACACCCCGCCCAAGCTGCTGACCGCGGCGATGCGGTGCGCGAACCCGCCCGGCGCGTTCAGTCCGGTTGCGATCGGCACCCCGATACAGGTGCCGTTGATCGCGGCCGACACCCTCCCCGACGACCGTCCGCAGCGCACCGGCGACGCGCTCCTCCGCTGCCTCGACACGCCTGCGGTGAAAGCACTTCGCTGACCTTACCCGCCGTCACCCTCACCCTCACCCTTCCGGCGCTTCGCGCCTCCCTCCCTCTCCCATTGGGAGAGGGAAGGGGCCCGCCGCCGCAGGCGGTGGGAAGGGTGAGGGTGACGACGGGAGGGGCCTCACCCCCCCGGCTTCAACAGATCCAGCACCGCCGCGGTCATCGCCACCGTTCCGGTCACGATCACCGGTTCGGGCTCCACCTTGAACAACGGCGAATGGTGCGACGGAACCGGCGGCCCGCCCGCCTTGGCCGCATCGAACGCCGCCTGGCGGGTGCCGCCGACGTCGAAATAATAGCCCTTCACCCCCGTATCCGGCGCAACGAAGGCCGCAAAGTCCTCCGCCCCCATCCCCTTCTGCTCGAACGGCCGCACCCGCTCAGGCCCCAGCGTGGCGGCCAACACCGCGTTCAGCCGCCGCGCGAGCGCTGCATCGTTGATCGTCGTCGGCGTCCCCTCGATCACCGTCACCACCGGCATGCGGTCCGCGGGCATGCCGTTCAGCTCGCCGACGCCGCGCGCGACCCGCTTGATCCCGGCAAGCAGCTTGGCGCGGGTCTCCTCGTCGTTGGCGCGCACCGTCACCTGCAGCCTGGCCTCGTCGGAGATGATGTTGTGCTTCGCGCCGGCATGGAACGACCCCACGGTGATTACGCCGGGCGCAAGCGGCTCGCGCTCGCGGCTGATCAATCCCTGCAGCGCGACGACGAGTTGCGACGCCATATACACCGGGTCCTTGCCGGTATGGGGGCTCGCGCCGTGCGCGCCGACCCCGAGAACCGTGATGTCGACCGAATCCGACGAGGAATATTGGATGCCCTCCGACGCGGAGACCGTTCCCGCCACCCCTTCCGAATTGGAGTGGAACGCCAGCGCATATTGGGGTTTCGGGAAGCGCGTGTAGAGCCCGTCCTTGAGCATCGCCCGCGCGCCGCCGACCCGCTCTTCGGCGGGCTGGACGACGAACACGACCGTCCCCTTCCACCGGTCCTTCATCGCCGCCAGCCGCCGCGCGGTGCCGACCAGCGCGGTGATGTGCGTGTCGTGCCCGCAGGCGTGCATCACCGGGGCCTCGACCCCGTCGACGCCGACCTGCCGCGCCTTGCTGGCGTTGGCGAGCCCCGACTTCTCCTCCACCGGCAGCCCGTCCATGTCCGCGCGGACCAGCACCACCGGCCCCGCGCCGTTGCGCAGCACGCCGACGACCCCCGTCCCGCCGACCTTTTCGGTCACCTCGACGCCGGGAACGCCTTTCAGCGCCGCCGCCATCTTCGCCGCGGTCCGCACCTCCTTGAACGACAGCTCGGGATTGCGGTGAAAATCGTCCCACATCGCGGCGAGCGACTTGTCGTAATCGGCCTTCACCGCCGCGACGTAATCCGGCGTCTGCGCGGCGAGCGGCGCGGCGCTCAAGAGCAGGGCGGCGAGTAGCAAGTGTCGCATCGGAACTCCTTGGTCAGGGCGAAAGGTCAGGCGGGGCATTGGCCGATACGGCGACCGGAGACCTTGGCCTTCATCGACATCGCGGGCGCGCCTACACCGCCCATCCGCATCGCGTTCTCGACCTCGAAGCTGGTCGGTGTGAAGCTGCCTTCAGTCTTCAGCGTCACCGCGCCGCCGCCCGCGCCCGAACAGTCCATCTCCGCGTCGATCCGCCCCCCGGCCATCACGAAGCGGCGATAGCGGCACTGCCCCTCGCCGCCGCCGAACACCTTGCCTTCGGGATTGGCGGCCTGTTCGGGGGTTATGCAGCTGGTGATCGCGGTGTTCGCCTGCGTCTTCATCGCGGCCTTCACCTGGTCGCCGACGCCTGCGGGCATGTCGGGCATCGCGATGTCGGATACGCTCACCCGCGTCTCCCACTGCCCCGGCTCCAGCCGCATCGCCTCGACCGCATCCACCTTCGCGGCGACTTCGCGCGGCGAAGCGTTGGTCAGCGCGACCTCATCCGTCTTACCGCATCCGGCGAGCAGCAGCCCGCCCACGCATAGCGCCAAGCCCCAGTTCGCCACCGCTTTCCTCCCCCACCGAGTCGCGACGGCATTGTTCGCCGGAACGCAGCCGGGCGCAATGGCGATCGCGGCCGCTAGGGGTGCCGCGAAAGGTCACGACATGCCGATGCAGGATGTGACTTTCCGCGCCGCCGTCCCCATATTCGCCCCATGCCCATCCAGATCCGCACCGACCTCGCCGAGCCCGAGACCGGCGAGGCGTTCGTACCACACCGCCCGAACCGCCCCGACAAGGTCGAGGGCGGCCGCGCGTTCAAGCTGGTCAGCGAATACACCCCGTCGGGCGACCAGCCGACCGCGATCGCCGAA
>SXHP01000068.1 GCA_005773165.1 Sphingomonadales bacterium
CTCGAGCGCGTCGAGAAGCTCGGCCATATCGGCGACGTGGTGAAGGTAAAGGACGGCTTTGCCCGTAACTACCTGCTCCCGAACAAGAAGGCGCTGCGCGCCAACGAAGCCAACCGCAAGGTGTTCGAGGCGAACCGCGCGCGGATCGAATCGGAAAACGCCACTCGCCGCGCGGACGCTGAGACCGAGGCCAAGACCTTCAAGGACACCAGCGTCACGCTGATCCGTCAGGCGTCGAACACCGGCCAGCGTTACGGCTCGGTCGCGGTCCGCGACCTGGTCGACGCGCTGGTCGCCGACAAGCACAAGGTGACCAAGAGCCAGGTCGTCCTCGACAAGCCGATCAAGGCGATCGGCGTGTACGAGGTCAAGGTCGCGCTGCACCCCGAGGTGTCGGTGACGGTCAAGGTCAACGTCGCCCGCTCGCCCGAAGAGGCCGAGATGCAGGCGTCGGGCGTCGACGTCATGCAGTCGATGTTCGAGCGCGACGAGGCGGGCTTCGTCGAGGCCTATGATCCCAACGCGGAGCCCGGCGCAACCGCCGAGGTTCAGGCGGCGGAGCAGCCGCAGGGCTGATCCGAAGCGGCTTGGCCGAACACGGAAAAGGGCCGCACGGGGATGCCCGTGCGGCCCTTTTCTTGTGCTTCAGACCGCTGGAGTCAGGGACAGACCGCGCACGCGCCGACCACCGCGGCGAGAGGGATCAGGGCGAAGATGAGGGGTGCGATGGTCTTCATGGCCGTTGCTCGATGATGTGGAACTCTCCTGCGTAACAATGCCGCAAGGCGGCGAAAGTTGCGCCGTGATGAACGGGCCCGGGGGCGGAAACCGAAAAGCAACGATCGCTCAAGTACATCCGGGCGCATGGACGCGCATTACACCATCGAAACCGAGCCCGCCCGCGACCTGGTTCGGATCACCCTGTCCGGCTTCTTCAGCTCCGGCGACGTCGGCCGCTTCAACGCCGAACGCATCGCCGCCTATGCGGCGTTCGGTCCTGCGATCAAACGTCATGTCACGCTGTGCGACGTTCGCGCGCTGAAGATCCAGCCGCAGGAGGTGGTCGCCGCCTTCGCCGAGCTCGCGGGCGACCCCCGCTACATCTCGCGTCGACTCGCGGTGGTGACCGGCGCGTCGCTCGCCAAGACGCAAACCAAGCGCGCCACCGAGCGCGACAGCGTCGCCTATTTCTCGAACACGGCCGAGGCGGAGGCCTGGCTGCTGTCCTGACCCCAGGGGATCAGCGCCGGCCGAACAGCTTTTCGATATCGCCGTGCGCCAGCTTCACCCAGGTCGGGCGGCCGTGGTTGCACTGTCCCGAGTGTGGCGTGACCTCCATCTCGCGGAGCAGCTCGTTCATCTCGGCCACCGCCAGCACGCGCCCGGCACGCACCGATCCGTGACACGCCATCGTACCCGCCACCGCGTCCAGCCGTTCGCGTAAGGACAAGGCGTCGTCATGCGCGGCGAGTTCGTCCGCGAGATCGACGACGAGGCCGGTGATGTCGCCCGAGCCGAGCAAGGCGGGCGTCGCACGCACCAGCATCGCGCGCGGGCCGAACCGTTCGAGGTCGAGGCCGAAGTCGGCCAATTCCCCCGCCCTCGCCTCCAGCCGGTCGCACCCGGGTTCGTCGAGTTCGACGACTTCCGGCAGCAGCAGCGCCTGCGATGCGACTCGCCCCGCGGTGAGCGCCGCGCGCATGCGTTCGAGGACCAGTCGCTCGTGCGCGGCGTGCTGATCGACGAGCACGAGCCCGTCCTCCGCTTCCGCGACGATATAGGTCTTGGCGACTTGTCCGCGCGCTACGCCGAGCGGATGATCTGTCGAGTCGGGTATCGGTCCGACAGCGGGCTCGGCACGAGCGGCGGGCGGGGGCGTAAAGAAGGTCTGACGGCGCTCGAATACGCCTGCGCCCCCACCCGTCGGCCCCGATGCCGTCACCCCAGCGAAGGCTGGGGTCTCTTGCCACGAGCCGTCCGCGCGCGGCGAGAGACCCCAGCCTTCGCTGGGGTGACGGTCTGAAGCAGGCTCAGGCTTGAACAGCGCCTGCAGATCGCCCGCAGCCCGCTGCACGCTCCGCCGCCCGTTCGCGTCGAGCGCGCGCCGCAGCCCCGAGACGATCAGCCCGCGCACCAGCGCCGGATCGCGAAACCGAACCTCGGTCTTCGCCGGGTGAACGTTGACGTCGACCTCGCTCGGCGGAACGTCGAGGAACAGCGCGACCACCGCATGCCGCCCGCGCGGCAGCATCTCGGCATAGGCCCCGCGGATCGCGCCCATCAACAGCCGGTCCTTGACCGGACGCCCGTTGACGAACAGATATTGATGGTCCGCGACCCCGCGGTTGTAGGTCGGCAGCCCCGCGACTCCGCCGAGCACGATGCCGTTACGCTCCAGATCGACCGCGACCGCATTGTCGGCGAGGGAACGGTCGGTGAGCGTCGCCACCCGGGCGGGCCGGTCCTCCGGTTGGGAGGCTGCAAGCACTCGGCGTCCGTCATGCTCGACCGAGAAGGCGATGTCGGGACGCGCCATCGCCAGC
>SXHP01000003.1 GCA_005773165.1 Sphingomonadales bacterium
CGGGCTGCTCTATGACCAAGGCGCGCTCGATGCGGCCTGGGACCTGGTCAAGGACTGGACGCTGGAGGAGCGCCAGGCGCTGCGCGACGCGGCCCCCGCCCAAGCGCTCGACGCGCCGCTGCCGCGCGGCGGCAAGTTGCGCGACATCGCGGGCGAGGTGCTGGCGATCGCGCATGCGGGGCTGGCGGCGCGCGCGCGGGGGAACTTCGCGGGGGACAATGAGACGGGGTTCCTGGAGCCGCTGCACGACATCGTTCGGAGCGGCAAGGTGCCGGCGGAGGTGTTGCTGGAGCGATATCACGGAGTTTGGGGCAGGGATGTTTCGCGGGTCTACGGGGAGCTGAGCTTCTAGGTTCTCCGGGCGCCACAATCGATACGTCACCCCGGACTTGTTCCGGGGTCCAGGGTGCGGCAAGCTATGCCGCCCGAGCCTCAATCCGCATCGTTTGCGGAACACTGGACCCCGGAACAAGTCCGGGGTGACGGAGGAGGTCTGGTGACGGCGGGTCCCCTTACCGCGCCGCCAGCCGGATCAGCCGCCCTTGGGACCCCTGCCCGCCGTCCTCCAGCACCAGAATCGCGCCGTCGGGGGCCTGTTCCACCTCGCGGATGCGCGCGCCCATGTTCCACTGGTCGCCCTTCGCCGCGTTGGTCCCGTTGAGGTCGACCCGCACCAGCGCCTTCGACGACAGCCCTCCGATGAAGGCGTCGCCGCGCCACTGCGGGAACATCGCGCCCGAATAGATCATCAGCCCGGCGGGCGAGATCACGGGGGTCCAATTTACCTTGTACCGCTCCAGATCGGGGCGGGTCGCATGATCCGGGATCGGCCGCCCATCGTAATGGTCGCCGTCCGACACCAGGGGATAGCCGTAGTTGCGCCCAGGCAGGATCAGGTTGAGCTCGTCGCCGCCCTTCGGCCCCATCTCCTGCTCCCACAGATTGCCCTGCGCATCGAAGGCGATGCCGAGCAGGTTGCGGTGGCCGTAGCTCCATACCTCCGGCGCGAAGCCGCGCGCGGCGAGCGGGTTGCCCGGCGCGGGCTTGCCGTCGAGGGTCAGCCGCAGAACCTTGCCGAGCGTCGCTTGGGGGTCCTGCGCCGGGGTGAACTTCTGCCGTTCGCCGACGGTGAAGAACAGGAATCCGTCGGGCGAAAAGGCGATCCGGCCCGAATAATGGCCGTTGCCCTCGACAAAGGGGCTGCCGCGCAGCAGCGTCTCGACGCCGGTCAGCTGCTCGCCGTTCAGCACGCCGCGCGCGAGCACTACGCCCTTGCCGCCCGGACCGGCGGCGGAATAGCTGAAGTACACGCGACGGCTCGTCGCGAAATCGGGGGCGAGGACGACGTCCATCAGCCCGCCCTGCCCCGCCGAATCGACCGGCAGCGTCGCGGCGGTCCGGGTGCTCTTGCCGTCGGCCGACACCAGCAGCATGCGGCCGTCCTTCTCGGTCACCAGCATGCGGCGATCGGGCAGCGTCGTCATTGCCCAGGGCGCGTCGAAATCGGCGATCACCGTCTCGCTGAACGGCTTGCCGCCGGACGATTGCGGCGGCGCGGCCTGGCCCGAACAGGCGAGAAGGACGAGGGGCAGGCTGGCCAGCAAGGCGTGACGCATGAGGTGTGGTCTCCCGGATGTACGCATCCGAACGCCGGAGCCGCGCAAATGGATGCGGGCTTGTGTCACGGAGCCCTCGGGCGTATATCGCCGATGCATTCTCTTACATCGTCAGGTGAAAGAGGCTGCGGGGTTCGCCCCGCGGCGCGAACGACCTGTGTAATCCGGATACCCGCTTGACCGACATCGCCCTCCTCTCCCGCCTGATCGAGCCCGAAGCCCGCGCGCTCGGCTTCGACCTCGTGCGGGTGCGGATGCAGGGCGGCAAGTCGGACCCGACGCTGCAGGTGATGGCCGAGCGGCCCGACACGCGTCAGCTCACGATCGACGATTGCGCCGATCTGTCGCGCCGCATCTCCGACGTGCTCGATGCGATGGAGGCGGAGGGGCGCGATCCGATCGACGAGGCGTACCGGCTCGAAGTGTCGTCGCCGGGGATCGATCGGCCGCTGACCCGGCTGCAGGATTACGCCGACTGGCGGGGGCATGAGGCGCGCATCAGGCTCGCGGCGCCGGTCGACGGGCGCAAGCAACTGACCGGCGATCTCGTAGGCGTGGAGGGTGACCGGATCACCGTCGAGATGGGGCAGCACGGCGCGATGACCGTCGCGTTCGGCGACATCGCCGACGCCAAGCTGGTGATGACCGACCGCCTCCTCGCCGCCACCGCTCCGCTCTCGCAAGAGGGTGCGGAAGAATTCGAAGAAGACGCGGACGTCGAGGACGCCGCAGCAGAGGAACAGCATTGATGGCCACCCCGAGTCCTTCTGGCGCAACCGCCACCGCCAACCGCGCGGAGCTGATCGCGATCGCCAATTCGGTCGCGTCGGAGAAGATGATCGACAAGGCGATCGTCATCGAGGCGATGGAGGACGCGATCCAGCGCGCCGCCAAGGCCCGTTACGGCGCGGAGAACGACATCCGCGCCAAGCTCGATCCGCAGACCGGCGACTTGCGCCTGTGGCGCGTCGTCGAGGTGGTCGAAGGCGTCGACAATTACTTCACCCAGGTCGACGTCGCACAGGCCGAGAAGCTGCAGAAGGGCGCGGCGGTCGGCGACTATATTGTCGATCCCCTGCCCCCGATCGAGTTCGGC
>SXHP01000069.1 GCA_005773165.1 Sphingomonadales bacterium
GCAGTCAGCAGGACTGGCTCCACCGCAGCTTGCCATGTTTGCGCAACTCATATAGTTCAACGCCAGCTGCTAACATTACCCGGTGGGCACCCGCGCTCCGCGCGCCAAACCTTCCGCGCCACGCCGCGCATCCGGTAAGCCAGCGCTTGCCGCCCGGCCCGCCACCGTGCCGGCAGCGGAGCTTGAGGGCCGCTTCTGCATCCTGGTCGACGACATCGTCGATGCGGCGGGCACCCTGTGCAACGCGGCCGCCGCCCTGTGCGAGGCGGGCGCGGCGGGTGTCGTCGCGTATGTCACCCACGGCGTCCTCTCGGGCGGCGCGGTGGCGCGGGTCGAGGGATCGGCGCTGACCGAACTGGTCATCACCGATTCGATCGGCAACCACGAGTCGATCGGGGCTTCGGGGAAGATACGGCATTTGCCTATCGCGCCCTTGCTGGGGGAGGCGATCAAGCGGATCGCGGACGAGACGAGCGTGAGCAGCCTGTTCGATTGATCCGTCGATCAAAGCCCCGTGCAATTCGGGGGAGACAGCATGCCGCAAGCTCCTTCAACACCGCAAACTCGCTACGAGGTGATCAAGCGACCGCCGGAGCGCGACGGATACGTTCAGCGGATTCCGATGTGGGATGCTGTGGAACGGCTTGGCAGCGCTAATCGGTCGGAGCTGCTCACGGAATTGCGGCGATCCGGTTACGTGCGTCCAAACGGCGGACCGACAAATGAAGCCTATTGTCGGGTAGAGCTCACTGACATGGCAAAGCGCGGTTATCTGCGGCGCATCGCAGGCTGACCCATTCCGTTTGGCGCTGTCCTACACGGTCGGATAGTGCCAGCGTCGCCCGCGATGCGGACCCGCCACTACTTCAGTGCCGACGCGCGGCTTCATATCGGGTGTGGTTTTCTAGTGACCCTGTGTGGCGCGAAGGGCGCAACGATGTTGCCAAATCGGCGCGCCAGTGGCGCATTGCCGTTGCGCACGTGGCGGGTCGCCGACGCTTCGACGGCGCGTTCCTGCTGCTTTGCAGGCGCGTTAGCCGGTGTTCCGCTTTCACGCGTCAACCAGTGTCAACGTATTCGGGTATGCAAGCGCAGAAAGGACCGTCATTAGGGTGACTCTCTGACGACTCGTCGCGTGTCAGCGCCGCGGCGAAGCCGCGTCGTCGGTCGGGTTCGGCTTTGCCGACCCGCCGGCCGAGCCCAGCGGTTGCGCGGGCGCGCACCGGTCCGGTCGTGGCCGGACCTACCGCTGGCTCAGCGCCACGATATGATCGAAAACCGCCGGGTGCAGCGGCTTGGCGAAGGCGCAGCCGTATTTGAACTTGTCGCGCCATGCGACCACCGCCTCCAGCGGGGCCAAGCCGGGCAGTGTCAGCCACACCACCGTGCCGGGCCAGAGCGTGAAGCTCGTCTCCGCGCGAAAGCCCGACATCGAGAGGTCGACGACGTCGATCTCGAACTTGGTCTGGCCGCGGTCGCGCAGGTGGGCGCGCATCTTGACGGACTTGCGCAGCGCCCGGCGATGGTCGTCGGTTCCTTGCGCGAACGGATCGATGGCTGGCTGGGTCATGCCGCGAGTCGTACACCCGAATGCCTAACGGTTCCTTACCGCCTCGCGCACGCCCGCCGCCCTCACCCCCGCGCGCCCGCGGCGTTTCAGCTCCGCCTTCAGCGCTTCCGGCCGCGGCGCGACCAGGAAGCCGAAGCTGACGGTGCCGTGCTTGGTCTCGACCGCATGATGCAGCCGGTGCGCCTGGACGATCCGCTTCATGTACGCCGATTTGGGCAGATAGCGGGTCGGCAGCCGCCGGTGAACGATCACGTCGTGGAACCCGAAATAAATCGCGCCGTACGCCGCGATTCCCGCGCCGATCCAGGTGCATCCCGGCCACCAGCCGAGTTGCACCCCGCCCAGGATCAGCACGATCGAGGGGACCGCGAAGATCACCGCGTACAGATCGTTCAGCTCCCAATTGCCGTGGCGCGGCCGATGGTGGCTTTCGTGGAGGAACCAGCCCGGCCCATGCATGATCCAGCGGTGCGCGGCATAGGCGAACGCCTCCATCGCCGTGACGGTCGCGATAAACAGGAGGATGCCGACGGGCCAGCTCATTGCACTGCGGCATATAGGGTGGATTCACGCGGAGCGATATGCTTTAGCCCCGTCGTTTTCCCACGTCCCTTGCGCGAGGCCAGCTTCCATGAACATCCACGAATACCAGGCGAAGGAAGTGCTGGCGAAGTTCGGCGTGCCGGTGCCTGCTGGCTATGCGGCGATGAGCGTGGACGAGGCGGTCGCCGCGTCGGAGAAGCTGCCGGGGCCGCTGTATGTGGTCAAGGCGCAGATTCATGCGGGCGGCCGCGGCACGGGCAAGTTCACGGAGCTCGGCGCGCAAGCCAAGGGCGGCGTCCGGCTGGCGCGCACGGCGGAGGAGGTCCGCGCGGCGGCCGAGGACATGCTCGGCAACACGCTGGTGACGGTGCAGACCGGCGAGGCGGGCAAGCAGGTCAACCGGCTGTACGTGACCGACGGCGTCGACATCGCGCAGGAGTTCTACCTGGCGCTTCTCGTCAACCGCGCGACCGGCCGCGTGTCGATGGTCGCCTCGACCGAGGGCGGCATGGACATCGAGACGGTGGCGCACGACAGCCCTGAGAAGATTCACAGCATCGACATCGACACCGCGACGGGCTTCATGCCGCACCACGGCCGCGCGGTCGCCGCCGCGCTCCAACTCACCGGCGATCTCGCCAAGCAGGCGGCGAACGTTGCGGCCAAGCTCTACGACGCCTTCCTCGGCACCGACGCCGAGCAGATCGAGATCAACCCGCTCGCGGTGACCGAGGACGGGCGGCTGCTGGTGCTCGACGCCAAGGTCGCGTTCGACGGCAATGCGATGTTCCGCCGCAAGGACCTGGCGACCCTGCGCGACGAGACCGAGGAGGACCCGGCCGAGATCGAAGCTAGCAAGTACGACCTGGCCTAC
>SXHP01000070.1 GCA_005773165.1 Sphingomonadales bacterium
AGGTCAGCCCCTCGCTGTTCCGCTCGCTCTCATTGCCTTCGGTCGGCCGGCTCGTGGACGTCATCGACCAGCTGACAGAGCGCTCATACGAACTCGCGACGACAGCGCTCGAGGGCTCGGGGCAGGTTTTCGCCAGCCTCAGCGGCCACGACCGTGAGCCGTTCCTCCGCTTCGCGCGCGCCGTCACCGGAGGATTCTCTCAATCCGATGCCGCCGATCCCGACGAAATGGATCGTGCCGATGGAAAGGGGAACGCCCTTCACGCGAACGCCTCCCGCGTCTTCGCTACGCCGACCGGCAGCCGGGCGACCGGCGCATCGAGGCTCTCGACCAGGTCGGCAAGATCGCTCACCGCGTTCGGACGTCCGCAGGCTTTCGCCCGACCGGCGGCGTTCTCCAGCGCGGCGGGATCAAGGCCGAGCTTCTGCATCTGCTTCGCCAGCTCGACGGCGGTGAACTGCGCCTGCGGGATCGTCCGCGCGCCACCCGCCTCCGTCATCTCGCGGGCGTTGAACGTCTGGTGGTCGTCCGTCGCCGAGGGCAGCGGCACGAGGATCGCCGGCCGGCCAGCGGCGGTCAGCTCCGCCAGCGTCGAAGCGCCGGCGCGTGCGATGACAAGGTGCGCCCAGGCGAGCTCGGCGGGCAGATCGGCGATATAGGTCGAAAGGTCGGCGGCGATCTGGTGCTCGGCGTATTTCGCCCGAGCGGCGTCGATATCCTCGATCCGCGCCTGATGCGTCACCTGCAAGCGGCGGCGGAAGCCGATCGGCAGCATCGCGAGCCCGTCCGGCACCACCTGGCTCAACACGCTCGCGCCCTGCGACCCGCCGGTGACAAGCACGCGAAAGATGCCGTCCTCCTCGAGCAACGGGTACGGCTTGGTTCGGAGCGCCAGCACCGCCTCCCGCACCGGATTACCGACGCGGTGGACTTTCGGCGCGAGCTTGGCGGCGAGGCGCTGCGTCGGCTCGTACGAGGTCGCGATCGCATCGACCTGGGTCGCCACGAGCCGGTTGACCCGTCCGAGCACCGCATTCTGTTCGTGGACCGCAGTCGGGATGCCGTCTGCAAACGCCGCGAGCAGCGCCGGGAACGCCGGGTAGCCGCCAAACCCGACGACCGCGGCGGGCTTGAACGTCCGGTACAGCTCGCGCGCCATCGCGCGGCCCCGCCACATTTCGCGCGCTGCGCGCGCCCAGCCGAGCGGCCGCTTCGCCTGAAAGCGGCCCGCAGGCAGAACATGGGTCTGGATACCGTCAAACAGACCCGGGAAGCGCACCCCTCGCGCATCGCTGACCAGCGCCACGCGGTGCCCGCGCCGGGTAAGCTCGGTCGCGAGCGCCGCCGCCGGGACCATATGCCCCCCGGTGCCGCCAGCGGCGAGGACGTAGTGCTTGCTCATTCGCCGCCCCATCGCACGACATAGGGGCTCCGCGTCAGGAACGGATTGCGCCGGGTGAACGCCAGCAGCATCCCCATCCCGATCGACAGCGCGATCATCGACGACCCGCCATAGCTGATGAACGGCAAGGTCATGCCCTTCGACGGCGCAAGGCCGGTGTTGACAGCCATCGAGACCAGCGCCTGCGCCCCGAACTGCACCGCGAGGCCGGACGCCGCCAGCAGCTTGAACTCGTCCTGTTCGTCGAGAAGCTTGACGAACACCCGAACGACGATCGCGAGGAAGACGACCGCGATGACTGAGCAGGCGATCAGCCCGAACTCCTCGCCGATCACCGAGAAGATGTAGTCGGTATGCGCCTCCGGCAGCCCGAACTTGGCGGTTCCCCCGCCAGGTCCGGTACCGGTCCAGCCGCCGCTGGTGATCGTGTGGTGCGCCGCGTCGGTCTGGAAATGGTCGCCCGCGCCCTCCCCCTCGACGTCGGGGAACAAGAAGGCGTCGATCCGAGAACGCGCGGTGCCGTAGAAGAAATAGGCCGCGACCAGCGCCGCCGGCGCGAGCGCGATCAGCCCCGCCATCACCCGCATCGGCGTCCCCGCGATCATCAGCAGCGCGAGCCAGACCGAGCAGAAGATGACCGTCTGCCCGAAATCTGGCTGAAGCATCAGCATCGCCGCGACGAACGCGGTCATCGCGCCGGTGATCCAGACGGTCGGCAGTTCCGGATCCTTGGCCTTCAAGGACAGGAGCCAGGCGACCGTGACGATGAACACGGGTTTCAGGAACTCGGACGGCTGGAACTCGGCAACGATCACGCTGATCCACCGCCGCGCGCCGTTATGCTCGACCCCGATGAACGGCGTCAGCGCGAGCAGCGCGGCCAGAACCGCGGTGCCCGCCAGCGCCATGCGCCGCGCGGTCGCGACCGGCAGCATCGAGACGCCGATCAGAACGGGCAGCGACACCGCGACCCAGATCAACTGCCGCCAGAAATAATGGAGCGGCGCAAGCTTCAGATGCTCGCCAGAATAGCGAACCGCGGTCGCAGGACTCGCCGCCGCCACCGCGATCAGCCCGATCGCGATCAGGAACATGGTCAGCAGCAGGAGCATCCGGTCGATGTCCCAGAACCACGTGCCGAGCGGCGACCGGTCGCCCCGCCCGCCGCGATGCCGCATCTGCGCAACGAAACCGCGCGCCGTATCGCTCATGCCAGCCCCCCCACTGCGTCGCGAAACGCGCGCCCCCGCTCCTCATAGTCGCGGAACTGATCGAAGCTAGCACAAGCGGGCGACAGCAGAACGGTTTCGCCGGGCTTCGCGTGGGCGGCGGCGCTGGCGACCGCGGCGGCGAGCGTTCCCGCTTCCTCCACAGGCATATGGGAAGCGAGCAATTCGGCGAAACGCGGCCCCGCCTCGCCGATGGTATAGGCGCGCGCGACATGCCCGAACGCGGGCGCGCAGGCGTCGAGATCGTCACCCTTCGGCTTGCCGCCGACGATCCAGTGGACGCGCGGGAACGCGGCCAGCGCGGGCGCGGCGCTCTCGGGATTGGTCGCCTTGCTGTCGTCGACATAGGCCACGCCATTGACCGTCGCGACATGCTCCATCCGGTGCGGCAAGCCGGTGAAGGTCGCGAGGCCCCGGGTGATCATCGCCTCGTCGACGCCGCGCGCGCGCGCCACCGCGATCGCCGCGAGCGCGTTCTGCGCGTTGTGCGGCCCCTGCAACGCAGGCCAGGCGCGCTGGTCCATACACACGCCGGGCGCGATCTTGGTCAGATGCTCCGCCCGCGCCGACAAGCCATGTGCGATCCGGGCCGAATACTCGTCGCCGATGCCGACGATCGCCTCGTGCTCGGGCGACTGCATCGCGAACAGCCGCGCCTTGGAAGCGGCGTACTCTTCGATGCCGTTGTAGCGGTCGAGATGATCCGGCGTGATGTTGAGCAGCACCGCGACGTCGCAGTCGAGCGTCTGCGTGAGGTCTATCTGGTAGCTCGATAGCTCAAGGACGTAGACGCCGCCTTCGGGGAGCGGCTGTTGCGCGAGGATCGGCAACCCGATGTTGCCGCCCATCAGCGTCGGCACGCCTGCGGTTACGAGGATGTGATGGACGAGCGCGGTGGGGGTCGTTTTGCCGTTGGTGCCCGTTATGCCGTCGACCTTGTGCGGGGGAAGGCCCGCGCGAGCCTGGGCGAACAACTCGATGTCGCCGATGATCGGAACATCATACCGCGCCGCCTGCTCCGCAACGGGATGCCTGTTCAACGGCACACCCGGGGACACGACCATCGCTTCGAAACCAGTGAGGTCGCGGGCGAGAAGCCAGTTCTTCTGCTCGAACGCCGCCAGTTCGCCCGATTCTACACGATCCGCCGCGAGCTGTTCCCATAGAGCCGACGCGGAGGCGCTACTCTCGTCCCAACCGATGACGCTCGCACCCGCCGCCGCCAGCGCGCGCACCGTCGCCGCGCCGGACCGCGCCAGGCCCAGGACGGCATACCGCCGCCCTTTCCAGGCATCGGCGACAATCACCGCAGCTTCAACGTCGAGAGACCCGCCAGCGCGAGCACCAGCGAGATGATCCAGACGCGGATC
>SXHP01000071.1 GCA_005773165.1 Sphingomonadales bacterium
CGGTGGAGGGCGGCCGCGTCTACGTCCGCGTCAACGGCGATCTCGCCGGCGCGAAGCCGCCCGTGGTCATTCTCCACGGCGGTCCCGGGGGCACACATGGCGCGTACCTCGACGCGCTCGACCTCGCCGACGAGCGTGCGGTGATCCTCTACGACCAGCTCGATTCGGGGCGGTCGGACCATCCGCAGAACCGCGAGAACTGGCGGGTGTCGCGCTTCGTCGACGAGCTGGAGCGCGTCCGGGCGGCGCTGGGCGTCGCCCGCTGGCACGTCGTCGGCCATAGCTGGGGCGGGACGATCGCGCTGGAATACGCCGCGCTCCACCGCGAGCGCCTCGCCAGCGTCGTTCTGGCGAGTCCGCTTGTCTCCACCCGCAGCTGGATCGCGGACACCGACGCGCTCCGCCGTCAACTTGCCCCGCCGATCCGCGACGAGCTCCTCCGTTGCGATCCCCTGCCCGACCCGCTGCCGCCGACGTGCGACGCGGCGACCCAGGCCTTCTATGCCGCGTTCAACGGCCGCGAGGGCCCGAGCGACGGCATGATCGCCTACCGTCCGTCGGAAGGTCGCGGCTACAACCCGGTCCTGTACCGAACCATGTGGGGCCGCAGCGAGTTCGTGGTCTCGGGCACGCTCAAGGAGTATGACGGCGAGCCTTTGCTCGCCCGGCTGGACGGCGGGCGAACGCTGTTCGTCGGCGGCCAGCATGACGAGGCGCGGCCCGCCACCCTAGCCGCCTTCGCCGCGCGCGTGCCCGGTGCCGAGTTCGCGACGGTTCCAGGCGCGGCGCACGGCATCTTCGGCGACCGCCCGGTCGAGACGATCGGCGTTCTGCGCGGCTGGCTGCAAAGACACGATGCGGTGACCGGCGCATGATCATCGCGGTCGACGGACCCGCCGCGTCGGGCAAGGGCACGATCGCGCGCGCGCTCGCCCGGCATTACGGCCTGCCGCACCTCGACACCGGCCTGCTGTACCGCGCGGTGGCCGCCAACGTCCGCACGCACGATCTCGACCCGTCGATCGAGGCGGATGCGGTCGCGGCGAGCGATTTCGACGATCGTCTCCTTGCCGACCCCCGGCTGCGCGACGACGATGTGGGCGCGCTCGCGTCGATCGTGTCCGCGCATCCGCTGGTCCGCGCCGCCTTGTTCCAGCGGCAGAAGCGCTTTGCCGGGCAGGCGGGCGGGGCGGTGCTCGACGGCCGCGACATCGGCACCGTGATCGCGCCGGACGCCGACGCCAAGCTGTTCGTGAAGGCGACGCCCCAGATCCGCGCCAAGCGCCGCCATGCCGAACTCGCCGCGCGGGGCGACCCGACCAGCTTCGGCAAGGTTCTGGCCGACATCCGCGCGCGCGACACCCGCGACAGCGCGCGCGCGGCCGCGCCGCTCGTCCAGGCGGCGGATGCCGCGGCGCTCGACACGAGCTTTCTGTCGATCGAGGCGAGCGTGCGCCGCGCGATCGAGCTGGTCGAGGCGCAGGTGCGAAGAGCCTGACCGAGCCGGTCCTCGACGCGGCGATCGGGGTGGGGCATGATTCGGCCGCGTCTCGGCGACGCCGTGGGGGGCGAAATATGGTGATCTGGGCCGCCGCAGTGGGCGCGTTCCTCGGCTGGCTGTGGGTCGAGTTCGAGCTTTGGGGCGTGATCCTGGGCGGGCTGTTCGGCTCGGCCGCGGGTTGGGCCCTGCGCCGGGCGGTTCGCGCGGAGGTGGAGGCGACGGTGGCGCGGCTCGCGGCGGAACTCGCCCCCGCACGCAATCTCGAGGTCGTCAATGAGGTCGCGGTTCCGCCGTCGCCGCCTCGACCCGCCTTTGTCCCCCCGCCCGTGTTCGCGCCCGCCGTCGACGTTGTGCCCGAACGACTTGAACCGGAGCTCGAGGCTGGACCCAGCACCCCGGCTGAGTCGGTGTTCGCATCGGGATTGGCGCTGGCGCGCGATTGGCTGCTCGGCGGCAACACGGTGGTGCGGTTGGGGCTGGTGATCCTGTTCGTCGGCCTGTCGTTCCTCGCGCGTTACGCGGCGGTCGCGGGGCTGTTCCCGGTGGAGCTTCGCCTGGCGCTCGTCGCGGCGATCGGGGCCGTGCTGCTCGGCATAGGGTTTCGCACGCGGACCCGGCGCCCCGCGTTCGGCCTGGCGCTGCAAGGCGCGGGCGTGGCGGTGATCTACCTGACGCTGTTCGGCGCGGTGCGGCTCGTGCCCGGCTTCCCGGTCGCGGGGGCGTTTGCGGTGATGGTCGCGGTGTGCGCGTTCGGCTGCGCGCTGGCGCTGCTCCAGCGATCGCAGGCGCTGGCGGTGACCGCATTCGCGGGCGGCTTCGCGACGCCGTTGCTGCTCAGCGACGGCGGCGGAGAGGTGGCGGGGCTGTTCGGCTATTACACGTTGCTCAACCTGGCGATCCTGTTCATCGCGACCCGCCGCGCCTGGCGCATCCTCAACCTGCTCGGCTTCTTCGCGACGTTCGGAGTCGCGTCCCTGTGGTGGTCGACGGGCTACACCCCTGCCGATTTCGTCGCGGCGCAGGCGTTCCTGATCGCGTCCGTCCTGATCTACGTCGCTGCGGCCGTGCTGTTCGCCGAACGGACACCGGGCCGCATGGGCGCGGTGGTCGACACCACGCTGCTGTTCGGTCCGGCGCTGGCGGGGTTCGCATTGGAGGTCGCGCTGGTCGGCGATCGGCCGTTCGGCGCAGCCTTCGCCGCGCTCGGCTTCGCCGCGCTCTACCTCGGCGTCGGCGCGGCCGCACGCCGCCGAGACCGTGCCGCGTTCCGCGTCCTGCACGATGCTTTGCTGGCGATCGGCGTCGGCTTCGTCACGCTCGCGGTGCCGCTGGCGCTTGGCGCACGCTGGACGTCCGCCGCATGGGCGCTGGAGGGCGCGGGCGCGTTCTGGGTCGGCATGCGCCAGGCGCGCTGGCTCCCGCGCGCGTTCGGCCTGGCGCTCCAGGGCGTCGCGGGGCTCGTGTTCCTGGCCGGAGCGGGCCCGAACGTGGCGGCGCTGCCGTTCGCCAACGCGACCTTCCTCGGCGCGATGCTGATCGCGCTTGCGGCGCTGCTCACCGCATGGTGGCTGCGAGCGCCGCCGGCGGGGAGCGATGCGCCGCTCGGACGGCGCTACCTCCGCGTCGAAGCCGCGCTCGGTGCGCCCGCGTTTCTCATCGGCTTCTTCTTCTGGTGGCTCGCCTGGGCGACGGAGGCGCACCGCCTGACCCCCGCCGCCGCCGACACGCTGCCGACGACGGTGTTCTCCCCGAGCGCCGCGATGCTGCTGTCCGCGCTGGCGCTTGTGATCAGCGCGCTACTGTGGCGCATTGTCGGGCGGCGCACCGGATGGACGGTCGCGACCTGGCCGAGTTTCGCGACGCTGCCGGTGCTGGCCTGCGCATTCCTCCTCGCGCTCGCGCAGGGACGCCACCTGCTCTTCGCGCCGGACATCGCGATCTGGGTGGCCGCCATCGCGGCGCACGGGTGGATGCTGTGGCGCAACGACCGGGCGGACGTCGACGCGGGGAGACGCAAGCTGCTCGCCTGGACGCATGTCGGCGGCGTGTGGCTGGCGACCGCGATGCTGGCGGACTGCCTGTGGCTCGGCGTCGACCGGGCGGAGCTCTGGGGCACGTCCTGGGCGGGCGTCGTTTTCCTGGCGAGCGTGACCGCGATTCTCTTGGGATTGACCGCCTCGGCGAAGCGCGCGTGGACCGCGAGCAGCCCAAGCTGGCCGCTCGATCGCCACGCCGTGGCCTACGCCTGGACCGCGGCGGTGCCGATCGCCGTGCTGACCTATGCAGGCGCGCTCGGAACCGCGATCGGCGCGTCGGGCGAGACTCGCCCGCTGCCGTACCTGCCGCTGCTCAATCCGGTCGACCTGTCGGTCGCGCTGGCGATCGCCGCCTTGGCGCTGTGGCGGCGGACGGTTTTCTCCGCGACCGGGATGCCGACCGGTGCAGAGGCGCTGCACGGGCCTGCCGTTCCCGCGGCGCTCGGCGCGCTGGCGTTCGTGGCCCTGAACACCGCCTGGATCCGCTTTGCGCACCAATGGCTCGGGATCGAATGGAGCGAGCGCGCGCTGTTCGGCAGCGCCACCGTCCAGACCGGCCTGGCGATCCTGTGGACATCGCTCGCGCTAGCGCTGATGGTCTGGGCGGGGCGGCGAGGCGCGCGCGCACTCTGGCTGATCGGAGCCGGGCTGATCGGGCTGACCGTCGCCAAGCTGTTGCTGGTCGACCTGAACAATGCGGGAGGAGGCGCGCGGATCGTGGCGTTCATGGGCGTAGGCGCGCTGATGCTGGTGGTCGGATATTTGGCGCCGCTGCCGCCCCGGGAGGCCGCGCGGGAGCCTGACGGGCAAGGCGCGCCCGCATGAGCGGCCGTTCGATCCTGATGTGCGCCGGAATCGTGCTCGTCGCGGCGGCCCCGGGCGGCTCGGATCAGGCTGTCGGAGACTATGACCTGCGCTTGCCCGTCACGCCCGCTCCGGGCGGCGGCGTTCAGCGCATCACGCTGCCGGCGCGGGTGCTCGCGGCTCTGCGGACCAGCGACGGCCGCGACGTTCGTGTGTTCGACGGCCGTGGCCGCGTCGTGCCGATGGCGCGAGCGCCAGTCCAACCCGCCGTGCGCCAGGACGCGCTCGATCCCCTGCCGATCCTCGCTGCGTCAAGCTCGGCGACCGGCGCGCGCATCTCGATCCGGCTCGACCGTGACGGCCGCGCGAGGATCGCCGACGTGCAAGGCGCGGCCGCCGGGAGCGAACGTGCGATCGCGCAAGGCGTCCTGCTCGACGCGCGCCGCGTGCGCGCCGCCGCCACGCAGCTGATCGTCGAGGCCGATCTGCCCGCGGGGCAGCCCGTCACCGTCGCCGTCGACGCGAGCGGGAACCTTCGCGACTGGCGCTTTCTCGGCGAGCGCGTGCTCTACCGCCGCCCCGGCGCGGCGGCGCACGGCGAGCCGATCGCGCTCCGGTCGGCCGCGCTCGACGGCGACTATCTGCGCATCACCTGGCGCGGCGAGGCCCGCCTCCTGTCCCCCGTGACGATCCGCCGGGCGGTCCTGATCAGCCGCGACGACGCGAGCGCGGCCGAGGTCGTCGTAGCGGCCAAGTCGCCGCCGCTTGCGGAACCGCACGCGGTGACCTTCGCCTATCCGCTGGCGATCGCGCCCGCATCGCTGCGCGTGACCCCCGCCGCGGGCGACATGCTGGCGCCGGTGCGGGTGCTGGGACGCGCCGATCGGGAGCAGCCCTGGCGCTTGCTGGGCAAGGGAACCGCGGCGCGGGACGGACGGCCGATCGTGCTGCAGGCGACGCCCGTGCGCACGATGCGGATTGAGGCCGACGAGCGCACCGCGGGCTTCTCCGCGCCGCCCGCGTTGAGCTTCGGCTTTGCGCCGCGGACGATCGCCTTTGTCGCAGCGGGCGCGGAACCCTTCACCCTCGCCGCAGGGCGCGCGGGGGCGGCCGACGCCTTTCTGCCGATCGAGGCGCTCGGCGCGGACCGCGAAGGCGCGCTGCCCGACGCCGGTGTGGGCGGATCGCTGGCCGCCGCGCTCGTCCTGGCTCCTGACGAGACGCCCGGCGGGTGGAGTCGTCAAGCGACTTTATGGGCGATCCTGCTCGGTGCCACCGCGCTGCTCGGCGGACTGGCATGGCTTTTGTGGCGCCGCGACCGGACGAACGATCCGGGGTAGGGGGAGGTGGTGCGGACGGCGGGACTTGAACCCGCACTCCTTCAAGGAAACCGATTTTAAGTCGGCAGCGTCTACCGATTTCGCCACGTCCGCCCGACGCGCGGACAAGCGCATCACCTTGAATAATGCAAGCGTCACACGTTCAAGCGTGCGCGCATTTCCTTGCCCGGCTTGAAATAGGGGACGCGCTTGGCGTCGACCGCGACGACGTCGCCGGTGCGCGGGTTGCGGCCGGTGCGCGCGTCGCGGGCGCGGGTAGAGAAGGCGCCGAAGCCGCGCAGCTCGACGCGGCCGTTCTCCGCCAGCCGCTGGATGATGCAGTCGAAAAAGGTCGTGACGATCGCCTCGACCTCACGCGGAGTCAGGTCGGGGTGCTCCTCGGCCAGCTTGTCGACCAGTTCGGATCGGATCATCGCGGCCTCCCTCGCGTCGCGTCTGTCGCGGCTGCATAGGACCGTTTCGGCCCGCTTGCCAGAACTGACGCAGATCAATGTAGAAAAAACAACGGCCGGGACGATGGTTTCGCCCCGGCCGCCGGTAGTTCGATGGATGTCGACGCCTTACTGGCCGCCGCGCGCCTTCAGCGCTTCGCCCAGGATGTCGCCCAGCGACGCGCCCGACTCGGACGAGCCGTATTGCGCGACCGCCTGCTTCTCTTCGGCGATCTGCATCGCCTTGATCGAGAAGGTCGGCTTCTTGGAACGGTCGAAGCCGGTCACCATCGCGTCGAACTTCTGCCCGACCTGGTAGCGCTCCGGACGCTGCTCGTCACGGTCGCGGCCCAAGTCGGTGCGCTTGATGAAGCCGGTCGGGCCGTCGTCGCCCTGCTGGACTTCGAGACCCGCGTCGCGAACCTCGAGCACGGTGACGGTGACCACCGCGTTCTTGTTGAGCGACCCGACGCTCGCCACGCC
>SXHP01000004.1 GCA_005773165.1 Sphingomonadales bacterium
CGCGCAAGAAGTGAAGAGCCTCGCCAATCAGACCGCGCGCGCGACCGACGACATCGCCGCCAAGATCGCCGCGATCCAGTCCGCCACCCGCTCCAACGTCGAGGCGAACGCCAGCATCAAGGCCACCGTCGGCGAAGTGCAGACCTCCGCCGAGCGCATCCGCTACGCGATGGAGGCGCAGGCGCAAACGGTGACCGCGATCACCGCCGCCGTCGACGAGACCGCGCTGGCCGCCGACTCGATGTCGGGCACCATCGCCGCGATCCGCGAGGACACCGAAGCGGTCGCGGGCGAGATCGACACGGTCAGCCAGGGCTTCGACCGGCTGGACGGCCGCCTCACGGCGCTGAAGAACAGTGCGGGGGAGTTCGTGGCGCGGGTGGCCGCCTAGCCGCGCGTGGCCATAGCGCAGCTATGGCCCGCACCCGGCGGCTAGGCCGGCCGGCGCGGCCACAAGCCGCGACCGACGAGTCACGGGCTTTGCCCGTGACCGCCCCATCGCCGCCGCGCCCCTACGTCACCCCAGCGAAGGCTGGGGTCTCGTGCCGCAAGTGATTGCCAAGAGGCGAAAGACCCCAGCTTTCGCTGGGGTGACGAACAAGTCCGGGGTGACGAAGGACATGGGGTGACGCTGGGAGCGAACACGCGCTAAGCCCCGACACATGCCCACCATCCTCGTCACCGGCTCCTCCCGCGGCATCGGCGCCGCCATCGCCGACGCCCTGGCCGCCGCGGGCGCGACCGTCATCGGCCACGGCACCCGCACCGGCATCCCCGCCGACTTCGACGAACCCGGTGCCCCGCGAGCTCTCTGGGACGAAGCCGCCCGCCAGGGCCCGATCGACGTCCTCATCAACAACGCCGGCGTCTTCGAGGCCAACCCGCTCGACGCCGCCGACTGGACCGCGGCGTGGGAGCGTACCCTGCGCATCAACCTCACCGCCTCGGCTGAGCTCTGCCGCCTCGCCGTGCTCGACTGGCAGGGCCGCGGCGCACCGGGGCGCATCGTCAACATCGCCAGCCGCGCCGCCTATCGCGGCGACTCCCCCGCGCACTGGCATTACGCCGCGTCCAAGGCGGGCATGGTCGCGATGACCAAGACGATCGCCCGCGCCTACGCCCGCGCCAACATTCTCGCCTTCGCGATCTGCCCCGGCTTCACCATGACCGGCATGGCCGACGACTATCTGGAGAGCCGCGGCGGCGACAAGCTGCTCGCCGACATCCCGCTCGGCCGTGTCGCCATGCCCGAAGAGGTCGCCGCCGCCGCGAAGTTCCTCGCGCTCGACGCGCCGCCCTCGATGACCGGCGCGGTGCTCGACGTGAACGGGGCGAGCTATGTCCGGTAGCTGGAAGGTTTCGCTATCCTGCACCCGTTTCGAGGCGGAGGCGATCGACGGGTTCGACGAACCCGTCCCCGGCGCGGTGCTGATGACCTCCGAAGAGGTCGAGGACGACGTCGAGCGCTGGCGGCTCGACGCTTATCTCGAGCACGAACCCGACGGGGCGACGCTCGCCGCGATCTGCGCGCTCGCCCCGAGCGCCGCCGCCGAACCGCAGGTCGAGCGGCTCGGTGACGAGGATTGGGTGTCGATGAGCCAGGCGGGACTCGAACCGCTCCACGTCGGCCGCTTCTTCGTCCATGCCGACGACACCCGCGCTCCGCCCGGCGCCCGCGCGTTCCACATCAAGGCGGGGCGTGCGTTCGGGACCGGGCACCACGAAACGACCAGCGGCTGCCTTCGGATGCTCGACGATCTCGCGGATCGCGCCTTCGGGAACATCATCGACATCGGCACGGGCACCGGGCTCCTCGCCTTCGCGGCGCGCCATCTCTGGCCCGATGCGCGCATCATGGCGACCGACATCGATCCGGTCGCGATCGAGGTCACCGCGGAGAACGCCGCCGTAAACCACGTGCCGAACATCGACCTCGTCGTCGCCGACGGAACGCTCGACCCCGCCGTCACCCAAGCTGCCCCCTACGACCTGATCATCGCCAACATCCTCGCGGGCCCGCTCGTCTCCATGGCTCCCGAGATCGCCAGCATCGCCGCTCCGCGCGCGACCATCGTGCTGGCAGGTCTGCTCGAAACACAGCGCGAGAGCGTCGTCGCGGCTTATCGGGCGTGCGGCTGCGCGCTCGAAGCCGTCGACCGCCGCGGCGACTGGTCCGTCCTCCGCCTCACCGCCGCCGCTGCGCGCTTCGTACCGAGCGGACCGTTCGATCCCAAAGGCCGCGACGGCTGGGCGCTCGACATCTGAGGTCGAGCGAGCGGCGCCCGGGAGAATGAATTGCAGCCGACCTGCTTAGACAATCGCCGTCAGGCCGCCTTCCCCCGCGCATAATCCTGCGTCCCCCGCGTGATCACCGCGTCGCTCTCGACGATCTCCGCCACCGGGATGTCGGGCTGCACCTTCAACGCCGCGTACAGCGGCGCGAAATCGGTCTCCACCGTCGCGCGGAGCAGCGCATCAAAGCTCGGAATCACGAAATAATTCTGCTGGAAGTCGTCGATCCGATATTCGGTCCGCATCACCCGCGACAGGTCGAACGCGATCCGGTTGGGGCTCGGATCGTCCAGTGCGAACCGCGACTCGGCGAAGCTCGACACGATCCCCGCTCCATAGATGCGCAGCCCCTCGGGCTCGGCGATCAGCCCGAATTCGACCGTGTACCAGTAGAGCCGCCCGAGATACTTCAGCGCATCGAGCCCCAGCGCCCGCTGCCCCCCGCGCCCATACGCCGCCAGGTAATCCGCGAACACCGGGTCGGCCAGCATCGGCACGTGCCCGAACACGTCGTGGAAGACGTCGGGCTCCTCCAGATAATCGAGCTGATCGGGGCGGCGGATGAAATTGCCCGCGACGAAGCGCCGGTTCGCCATATGGTCGAAGAACACGTCGTCGGGCACCAGCCCCGGCACCGCGACGACCTGCCACCCGGTCAGCCCCATCAGGCGGTCGTTCAATTCGCGATAATCGGGGATGCCCGGCTTGCTGAGCTTGAGCACGTCGAGCCCGCGCAGATAGGCGTCCGACGCCCGGCCCGGCAGCAGCTTCGCCTGACGGGCGAACAACGTGTCCCAGACCCGGTGCTCCTCCGGCGTGAAACGCGCCCAATCCTGATCCACCGTCCAGTCGGCGTTGGCCCCCGGCGGGGGTGAAGCGAGCGCGTGCGTTTCGGCGGCCATGCGCCTATCCCCTTCATTCTATGCGTGGACCGAACGTGGCAGGGATGGCGCGGGTTGCCAAGATGGCGGCGGCCGCGCTCGCCGCGCTGCTGGCGCTCTATGCGGTCGCCGGGCTGGTCGGCGGGCTGATCCCCAGCAATCCCGGCTGGCGCCCGCCCGCTGCGGGGATCACGATCTACGTCGAGACAAACGGCGTCCACACCGGCCTGGTCTTGCCCAAGCGCGCCGCAGGGGTCGACTGGCGGGTCCGCGCAACCGCCCGCGACCTGCGCGACCGCCGCTACGCCGAGTACGACCATGTCGTCTTCGGCTGGGGCGAGCGCGCCTTTTATCTCGAAACGCCGACCTGGGCCGAGGTCAAGGCCAAGACCGTCCTCGCCGCCGCGGTCGGGAGCGACCGCACGCTCGTTCATGTCGAGCATGTCCCGCGTCCCCGCCCGGGTGCGGACGTCCGTGCGATCGTCCTCCGCCCCGCCGAATACCGCCGCCTCGCCGCCTTCATCGCCGGAACCTTCGCGGGCGGCGGATCGGCGCTCCCCGGTTATTCGCGCAACGACGCCTTCTACGAGGCGCGCGGCCGCTACGACGCGGTGCGCACCTGCAACGCCTGGACCGGCGAAGCGCTACGCCATGCGGGTGTCCGCATCGGCATCTGGACGCCTTTTCCCGTCACGGTGATGCGATGGTTCTGAAGCCTCCGTCGAAGGCGTTGTGGGCCGCCGAGCTCCCTCGCGCCGCCTGGATGGTCGCGACCTGGTGGCGGCATCGCGCGCTGCTCGCGAGCGCGCCGCGGGGCGACGGCCGCGCGGTGATGCTGCTCCCCGGCCTGTTCAACTCCGACCGCTCCAACTTCGCGATGCGCCGCTACCTCAGCGGGGTCGGCTATCGTTGCGAAGGTTGGGAGCTCGGCCGCAACCTCGGCATCCGCACCGTCGGCCACGACGCGGCCCGCCTGATCCCCCGCATCGAGGCGCTCGCCGCCGGGCACGGCCCCGTCACGCTGATCGGCGTCAGCCTGGGCGGCATCATCGCGCGCCTGGTCGCGCTGCGCCGCCCCGATCTGGTCCGCGAGGTGATCACCGTCGCTTCGCCCTATGCGGGTTCGGGCAAGGCGACCAACGTGTGGCGCGCGTTCGAATGGGTCACCGGCGAGCGCCTCGACGATCCCGCGGTGATCGCGCGCTCGGCCGAACTCGCGGGCGACCTCCCCGTGCCCGCGACTGCGATCTGGAGCCGGAGCGACGGGCTGGTCGCGGGCGGCATCTGCCGTCACGACGGGGCCTGCGCGATCGAGGTCAGGAGCTCGCACCTCGGCGTCCAGCTCCGACCGGAGGTGCTTCGCGCGATCGCGGACGTGCTGGCTCAGTCGCGCGCGACGTAGCCGTCATAGCCCGTGCACTTCTTCGGGTTCCTGCGGCAGCGCTTGTCATACTCGCGCCGCTCCTTGCCCTCGCGCGCCTCGGCCTTGCGCATCTTGCGGCCGTAGTTGCGGTCGGCTTCCTCCTGGCTCGTCGTCGTCCAGTCGACCGCCTTGCCCGCGACCTGGAACGGCGCCTTGACGATCGTCGCCGCGGTGCTGATGCACCCTGCGCAGGCGAGCAGGGGAAGAAGAAACACGATACGCTTCATGGTCTGGTCCTCACGGCCGCATCACGCGCGGCGACGCCGATGGCGGGGTAATCGGTGAAGAATCCGTCGATTCCAAGGCGAAGCGCCGCCGTGATCTCACCGGACAGGTCGCCCCGCCCGTTCGCCCCGGCGAAGCGAGGCGGCAGAAAGCGGTTCTCCGCCCGGTACGTCCACGGATGCACCCGCAATCCCGCCGCATGCGCTTGCCCGACCAGCGCCGTGCCGTCGACCAGCGCCTTGTTCGGCCCGATCCCCCAGGCGTAGCGCGCGACCGCAGCAAGCCCCTCGGCCGTCAGCATCGCCGCATAGCTCGGCGCGGCGCCGTCCGCTGGAGCCCCGCCCACATCCATCAACTGGATCAGCCGGATGCCCGTCATCGCGCGGATGCGCTTCAGGTTCTGGACTTCGAACGACTGGATGAACACCGGAGCATCCGCCGAATCCCATCCTGCCAACTTCAACTGCGCGACGAGCAGCATGTCGGTGGGATGTCCGACCGACGCGAAATAGGTCGGGTGCTTGGTTTCGGGATAAACGCCGATCGTTCGCCCGGTCTCCGCGGACTTGCGCTGCGCCAGCGCGATGATTTCGGCGAAGGTCGGCACCTCGTACCGACCGTCGTGCGCGGCATTGCCAGGCCGCAGCTCGGGGATCCGCTCGCGGGCGCGCAGCGTCTTCAACTCGGCGAGCGTGAAATCCTCGGTGAACCAGCCGGCCACCTGCGCTCCGTCGATCGTCTTGGTCGTCCGCCGCGCGGCGAATTCGGGATGCGCCGCGACATCGGTCGTCCCGCCGATCTCATTCTCGTGGCGTGCGACCAGCACGTCGTCCCTGGTCGGCACCAGATCGGGCTCGATGAAGTCAGCCCCCTGCTCGATCGCGAGCTCATAGGCTGCCAGCGTATGCTCCGGCCGCTCGCCGCTGGCGCCGCGGTGCGCGATGACGATCGGGCGATTGGGAGAACGATCCACGGTAACGCTCTGCCCGCTCGGCGGCGCGGCTGCAATGAGAACGGCTTGCAAGAGGAAACCAAGCGGCATCGCGACGTTCTCCGCGTCAACAAGGGGGCGCGCCCATGCATTTCACGATCAACGGTCAGCAATATGACATCGAGGTCGACGTCCGAACCTCGCTGCTAGACCTGTGCCGCGAGCATCTGGGGCTTCGAACTCCGGTTCGGTGAACTGCTCGACGACCTTGACGACTCACTGACCCGCGGTATCTCCCACGAATACGACGACGTGAAGCGCGTCCTCGGCGACCTCGACTACAACGACG
>SXHP01000072.1 GCA_005773165.1 Sphingomonadales bacterium
CCGACCTCATCGAACCCCTGTCGATCGACGAGGCCTATCTCGATGACACGGTCGACCGCCACGGGCTAGGCTCCGCCCGGCGCATCTCGGAGGCGATCCGCGCGCGCATCCGCGCCGACACCGGGCTCACCGCCTCGGCCGGCGTCAGCTACAACAAGTTCGTCGCGAAGCTCGCCTCGGACCAGAACAAGCCCGACGGCCTTTGCGTCATCCCGCCGCACGCCGGACCCGCCTTCGTCGCAGGGCTGCCGGTCAAGCGTTTTCACGGCGTCGGCCCGGTCACCGCGCGGCGGATGGAGGCGCTCGGCATCCTGACCGGCGCGGACCTGCGCGCGCAGCCGCTCGGCTTCCTCCAGGCGCATTTCCGCAGCTCCGCCGACTATCTTTACGGCGCGGCGCGCGGAGAGGATCACCGCCCCGTCCGCCCCGATCGCCCGACCAAATCGGTCGGCGCCGAGCGCACCTTCGACACCAACCTCGCCGATCCCGCCGCCCTGCGCGAAGCGCTGGCCCGGGTCGCCGACGCCGCATGGGCCCGGATCGAGCGCTGCGGCGCGCAGGGCCGGACGGTGACGCTGAAGCTGCGTTATGCCGACTTCCGCACCATCACCCGCGCACGGTCGCAGTCGACCTCCGTCACCGACCGCACGCGCCTGTTCGAACTCGGCTGGGCGCTGCTCGCGCCGCTGCTGCCGGTCGCGGGCGGCGTCCGGCTCCTCGGACTGACGCTCTCGGGCATCGTAGAGGCGGATTCGCCGGCCCAGCCCGCGCTGCTGTAGGCGCGCTCAGCCCGCATCCAGCGCGCGGCGGACATCCTCCGAGGACAAACCGAAGTCGGCAAGGCTGTAGCGGTGGGACGCCAGTTTACGGTGATCCGGCTTCGCCAGATAGCGCGCCATCCGCGTCTCGATCTCCGGCGTCAGCGCAAGGCGCAACATCGCATACACCCGCTGCATCTCGCCACGCCAATCACGGTTGATGTCGTTGTAGCAGACATCGACCTGCGGCACGGCCGACCCCGCACGCGCCTCCCGGGTGCGGCGCTGGCGCAGCGCGACCTTGCGCAACTGCTCTCGCCCGATCCAGTGCGCATCGACGCGGTCCGACTGCACCCGCATCTGGCTCTGCGCAAGAGACGCGGATGAGGCGACGAGCGCGTCGGCGGGGCGATGGAGGCAGATCAACCTGGCGTCCGGGAACACCTGGAGCAATGCGTCGAGGTCCTGAGTGAGCTGCGGCATCTTGAGCACCCATGGACGCGGACGGCGGTCGCGACGCAGCCACGCGATCGTCTGGAGCAGGCGCTTGAACTCCTCGTACACGGGTCGCGCGTCGTTCGCCTCGCCATGACGCGCAAAGCTCGGGATCCGCCATTGCGCCTCGAACGCGGATCCGAAGATCGAAATGTTCTGCAAGCCCGTCTCCTCATCGGGCTCGGTCGTGCCGGTCGGATGGATCGCGTCGAACTCGGGATTGAGCAGCGACGCGCAGCGCAGCGCCAGCCAGCCTCGCAAGCGCCGATCGTCGGGGGACATCGAAGAGCGCCGCTTGGGGAGCGGATTCCAGCTTTCGAAAAAGCGGGTGTAGGTCAGCCGCGGATCGCAGGCGAGCAGCCGCTGCATGCGCGTGCTCCCCGACCGCATCTGCCCAAGCACGACGATCGGCGCGACGATCGGCTGCGTCAGAATGTCGGGATGGCGACTCCACAAGGCGTGCGCGCGCAATCGGTTCGCCAGCGCGGAGACCAACTGGCCGTGCGCGATCGACAAGCCGAGCGGGCTCAGCGCGGCTTCGCCGTGCAGCGCCTCGGTCAACAGGTCGAGCCGGAGCCGCCAACCGAGGTCCGCGCCCGCGTCGTCGAGCCCGGTGCTGCGCCGGGCGCTTGCGAGCAGCGTCTGCGGGTCGAGCGACGGGCGTGACAGCCACCCCTTGCGCCAGGCGCCGTCGAGCACATCGTTGACGACCGCCAAGCGGGAGCGATCCTCTCTCGGGGCGGGCGGCTGCTGTATTCTGGGGAGCGAAGCGACGGCAGCGGACGGCGGAGCGGTGGTCATGCCGCGTCAACCCGCGAACGCCCCGATCGTGCCGGACCTTCATCGCCGTCGTCGATCAGCCGCGCAGGACCGCCCGCAGCGGCTCGGGAGTCGACAGCCCCGCGCGCGCCATCGCGCACGCTTGCTCCCCGTCGGCGGGATGCGCCAGGAAGAACCCCTGCAGGTGGCTCGCCCCCGCGATACGCAGGGCCTGGACCTGCGCGGCGGTCTCGATGCCCTTGGCGATCACCTGAAAGCCGAGCGCACGGCCGAGATGGACGATCGAATGGACGATCGCCGCCGCCTCGCGCTCGCGGCCGATCGGCTCGATGAAGCTCCGGTCGATCTTGAGCGCATCGAGCGCGAGCGCGCGGATGCCGCCCAGGCTGGCCTGCCCCGTTCCGAAATCGTCGAGCGCGACCCGGCAGCCGATCCGGCGCAGACGGCGCAGCGTCTCGGCGGCGCGATCGGGATCGGCGGCGAGCGCGCGCTCGGTGACCTCGATCTGCAGCCGCGACGCGGCGACCCCCGCCTTGTCGAGGCACGCCGCGACATAGCCTGCGAAATCGTGCCGACGGAACTGACGCGGGCTGACGTTGACCGCGACATATTGATTCGGCCAGCGCTTGACCTGCTCCAGCGCGCGCGCGAGCACCCAGTCGCCCAGCGTATGGATCAGGTTCGATTCCTCCGCCACCGCCAGGAACGTCTCCGGAGCGATCGCGTCGTGTTCGGGGTTTCGCCAGCGAAGCAGCGCCTCGAATCCTTCGATCGCCAAGCCGTCGCGTTCGACGATCGGCTGATATTCAAGCGAGAGCTCACCACGGGCGAGCGCGTCGCCGAGCTCCTGCTCGATGCGCCTGCGCGCCACGAGTTCCTCGTCCATCGCCGCGTCGAACAATTGCACTCCGCCGCGTCCCCGCCGCTTGGCTTCGTTGAGCGCCAGGTCGGCGCGGCGAACCACATCGATCGCCTCGCCGCTTCCACCGTCCACCACGACGACCCCGACCGACGCGCCGCCCTGAACGGTCGAGCCGAGTACGGTGATCGGCACCGCGCAAGCAGCGACCAGCCGCGCGCACGTCGCCATGCCTCCGCCCGAACAATCCGCATCGAACAGGATACCGAACTCGTCGCCGCCAAGCCGCGCGACCAACGCGTCCGCGGGCACGTTCGCCTGCAGGATCGCGTACATCTCACGGATCAACTGATCGCCCGCGAGATGTCCCAGCGTGTCGTTGACCAGCTTGAACCGGTCCAGATCAAGCATCGCAGCGGCGAACCGCCCCGGGCGACGCACCCGCTCCTCCAAGGCGTCGAGAAAAGCGACGCGATTGGGCGCGCCGGTCAGCGAATCGTGCGTCGCGCTGTGCACCGCGCGCGCCTCCGCCTCCGCGAGCTCGCGGCGACGTTCCTCCAGCAGCAGCACCTGGGCGCGGAGGTGCGCGCGCGCCGTCAACAGCGCACGATCCAAAGACCAGCGTTCGCGTAGCGCGGCGGCCATGTGAACGATCTCGGCAGACGCGAAGGGCTTGGCGATGTGAAACAGCTTGTCGACCGGATTGCCGATACCTGCGGCCGAGAAATCCGGCTCGGCGGTGACGACCACCAGATTGAGGTCGATATCGATCGCGCGCAGCCGGCGCAGCGTGTCGCGGCCTTGTCCGGCGCTGTCGACGAAGGCGACTGCGAACGGCGTGTCTGCGGAGAGCGCGCGAGCGACGCGGTCGAACACGTCCGGTTCGTGTGGACCGACCTCAATGTCGAAATCGGCACCAGCGAAACAGCGGACGTATGCGTCGCGGGCTGCGGCGTCGTCGTCGACGATCAGAATGCGCATGCGCCGCCCTTCCCGCCCCCAAGCGGCTCGCCGGGGTTGCAGGACGGTATCGGGGCGCGGTTAAGCGGGCGTAAACGCGGCGGGGCGTTCCTCGCCAAGCGCCTGTTCGCCGAGCACGATCGCGCCGAGCGGCCCCGCGTTGCCGCCGAGCGCCGGCGGCACCACAAAGGTGTCCGCCATCGCGACATCCGGAAGCGCGACATATCCCGCAAGGCTCGCGGTCATGGCCGCTCGGACTCGCGGGAACAGATGGCTGGTGCCGACCATCACCCCGCCTCCCATGACGACGCGACGCGGCACGCCGGTCAGCACCAGAGTATGAAGCAACTGCCCGAGCGCGTGCGCTACGCCGTCCCACACCGGGTGATCGGCGGGCAGTTCGGACGCAGGCATGCCGGTTCGCGCCCCGATCGCGGCGCCCGAGGCCAATCCCTCCAGGCACGCGCCATGGAACGGGCATGCGCCGATCCAGTCGTCGCCAAGCAAACGAACCGGACGAATATGGCCGAGCTCGGCATGCGTCAGTCCGTCGACCGGCCGACCGCCCGCGATCACCCCCACCCCGACCCCCGTGCCGACTGTGACATAGGCCATGTCGGCAAGGCCTTTGGCCGCGCCCCAGCGCGCCTCGGCAAGCGCCGCTCCCACGACGTCCGTATGGAAGCCGGTCGGCACGCGGTAGCGCCGCGCGAGGCGTCCCCCGACGTCGGTTCCGGCCCAACCCGGTTTGGGAGTCGCGGTCACATGACCGTAATCGTGCGCTTGGCGATCGATCGAAACAGGCCCGAAGCTCGCGACGCCGAGCGCGGCGAAGCCCGACCAACCGTCGAGCGTCGCCTCCACCGCCGCCATCGTCTCCGCGGGGCTTGCCGTCGGGATGGTGACCCGCGCCTCGATCGCGTCTGGTCCGCGGGCCAGGATGCAGATGACCTTTGTCCCGCCGAGCTCAATTCCGGCGACCAGCGGCGCTTGCCCCATCCCCGTCCCCCTCCTGTTCGCGTCGAGGACGGTAGCGTTCGCCGCCGCCCTCGCGCAAACGGTTTAGGGCGTCAGCGGCGGCCGCGGAGCGTGTTGAGGATCGCAAGCCCGACCACACCCGCCAGCGCGGCGGCGGTGTACGGCCGGTCCTTGGCGAACTGCTTGGCCTTGCCGGCAAGCTCGCCCGCCCCGGCCATCGCCTGGTTGGTCGTGCCAGTCTTGGGCTCGGTCTGCGGATCGGTCATGGTCTTGTCCTCGATGGTTTGCGGGTGCCGAACGATCGAGTAGCGCTTTGGATGCCCTATTCCACGGTGACGCTCTTCGCGAGGTTTCTGGGCTGATCCACGTCATTGCCCCGACGGTCGGACACGTGATAGGCAAAGAGCTGAAGCGGAACGACCGCAAGAGCCGGCGCGAGCAACTCGTTCGTCCGCGGGATGCGGATGACCTCGTCCACCTTTCCGGCGATCTCCTCGTCGTCGTCGTTCGCCAGTGCGATGACGACTCCCGCTCGCGCGCGGACCTGCTGGATCGTGGAGAGCATCTTCTTGTAGGTCGAGTCACGAGGAGCGATCGCCAGGACCGGCAGGTCCTCGTCGATCAAGGCATTGATCCCGTGCTTCATCTCGCCGGCCGCGGTGCCTTCCGCATGGCTGTACGAGAGCTCTTTCAGCTTGTGCGCTCCCTCGAGCGCGGTCGGGTAGTTCGCACCGCGACCGAGGAACAAGAAGTCCCGCGCGCCGTGATACCGATAGGCCAGTGCCTTCACCTTAAGCTCCTCACCGAGCACAGCGTCCATCAGCGTGGGCAGATGGAAGGCCTCGGCAAGAAGCTTCGCCGCGTCCGCCGGCGCGATGGTGTCCCTGCGCTGCGCCAGATACACGGCGAACAGGTAG
>SXHP01000005.1 GCA_005773165.1 Sphingomonadales bacterium
CGCGCACCGCGGCGCTGATCGACACGCTGCCGATCGGCGAAGCCTTCGACTGGGTGGAAAAACTGTCGATCGAGCTCACCACCGACATGCTTGCCATCCTGTTCGATTTTCCGTGGGAAGACCGGCGCAAGCTGACTTTCTGGTCCGACTGGGCGGGCGATATCGAGCTGGTGAAGACCGAGGCCGGGCGGCAGGAGCGGCTCGGCCACATGTTCGCTTGCGGAGCGTACTTTCAGAACCTGTGGAACGCGAAGCTCGGCAAGGAGCCGACTCCCGACCTGATCTCCATGATGATCCATTCGGACGCGATGAGCCACATGGACCCGCACGAGTTCATCGGAAACCTGATCCTGCTGATCGGCGGCGGCAACGACCCGACGAGCAATTCGATGTCCGCGCTCGCCTACGGGCTCGACCTCTTCCCAGACTCGCGCGCGCTGCTGGAGCGCGACCCGTCGCTGATCCCCAAAGCGACGCAGGAGATCCTGCGCTGGCAGACCCCGCTGGCGCACATGAGCCGCACCGCGACCCGCGACACCGAGCTGATGGGCCAGACGATCCGCGCGGGCGACAAGCTCGCGCTCTGGTACATATCCGCCAATCGCGACGAGACCGTGTTCGACGACGCCGACACGATCCTCGTCGATCGCCCCAACGCGCGGCGGCACCTGGCGTTCGGCCACGGCATCCATCGCTGCGTCGGCGCGCGGCTGGCCGAGCTGCAGATCGGGATCCTGCTCGAGGAGATGGCGGCGCGAAGGATGCGGGTGAACGTCGTCGGCGAGCCCGAGCGGGTCGCGGCGTGCTTCGTCCATGGCTACCGCAAGCTGCCGGTGGAGATTTCGAGGTACTGATCCCATATCGGGTACATGCACACCGATCGACGCACCTTCTCCATCGCCGGGCTGCTCGCCCTCGTCGGCTGCGGCCGCTCCGTGGAGGCCGCCGAACGCTTTTCCGTCACGCTCAGCGACGCCGAGTGGCGCAAGCGGCTCTCCCCTGCCGCCTACCGCACGCTCCGCCACGAGGACACCGAAGCGCCCGGAACCAGCCCGCTCAACCGCGAGAAGCGCAGCGGCACTTACGCCTGCGCGGGGTGCGCGAACCCGTTGTTCTCGTCGAACACCAAGTTCGAGAGCGGCACCGGCATGCCCAGCTTATGGGTCCCGCTGCCGAAGGCGGTCGGCACCAGGACCGACCGCGCGAGGTTCATTGCGCGCACCGAAGTCCATTGCGCGCGCTGCGGCGGGCATCTGGGGCCTGTTTTCGACGACGGCCCGAAGCCGACCGGCAAGCGATATTGCATGAACGGCGTCGCGATGACGTTCCGGGCGGCTTAGCCCTTTCGCCCTCTCCTCTTAGGAGAGGGAGGGAGCCGCCGCAGGCGGCGGAAGGGTGAGGACAGGCTTGCCACTCACCGCATCGCCGACCCTCACCCCGCGCCGCGTGCCGCGGCTTGCCCCTCTACCGAGAGGAGAGGGGACGATTACAGCGCCGCGATCTCGGTCCCAGCCTTCACCGGCGCGTCGACCATCTCGACCGGCGCGAGGTCCGCCGCCTTGCCCGAATAGATGAAGCCCCGCGTCGGATAGGCCGACGTCCCCAGCCCGCGTTGCGGCCCGTACCAGACCTTGACCAGGCTCCAGTCCCCCGCCGCCGACACATCCACCGCGCGCACATCGCGCTCGATCCCGCCGCGGCGCGACCAGTTAGCGTGGGTCAGCAGCACCTCGCGCTCGCCGACGACCTTGGAGACCATCGCGACATGGCCGACGCGCATCCGCCGAGTCGCCTCGAAAGCCAGCACCGCGCCTTCCTTGGGCGCATGGCCGCGCTCGTAACGGCCCGCCGCCTGGCCCCACCAGGTGTTGGCGTTGCCGCGGATCTGAATTCCAGAAATCTCGCGGGCATAAGGCGCGCACTGCCAGAATTGCGCGAACGCCGGGGTGGCCGTCAGCAGGCCGCACGATACCACCAGCGCAAAACGCGCTGCCAAAGTCTTGAGATGCAAGGCGACCCCCCGGTCAATTCGGTTGTCGAGGGTCGGCTACGGGGGCGTGGTAAATTTTGGAAGAGCCGCAGGAACCTTATCCGACGAAGCGTGTTGCCGCGCCGATAACCTGCATCAGGACGCGGGTTCGCCGTCCCGATGCCCCAATATCTTGTCGATGGTCGTGCTGGTCACCGCATGATAGCCGGGTCGGGCGCGCTTGTAGATGCGACTCGCCAGCGCACGGCCCCAGTCGCCCTGCCCCCACATCTGCTGGAACAGGGGCGCGACGAACTTGCGCCGCCCTTGCGCCGTCAGGAACTGCTCCGCCGACGCCGCGGCCGGCTCGTAGCGGTTGGCGAGCGCGAGGTTGAGCCAGGCGAAGCGGATCTCGCTGTTGCCGGTCTCGCTCCACCCGAACCGCCGGTCGAGCGCCGCCAGCCGCTCGGGCGACAGCGTGCGCGGCAGTTGCGTGATGAAGCGCACCGTCTCCTGCGTGGTCACGTCGCCAGGTATCGCGGACGCCGGACCGCCAGCCGCGAACGCCCGCGCCGCCGCGTCCATCGCCGGAAAGGCGTCCGACCGGACGTGAACAGCATTGGCCGGTATGCCCGGGCGGTACACCCAGGCGTCGACCCCGATCCGCGCCGCCTCGTCGCCGCGGAGCAGATTGGCCTTCAGGTCGCGCAGGAACCCGGCGCTGGTCTGCGGCTGAAACGCGAATCGATCGAAATAGCCGCGCAGGTAAGCGTCGAACCGCGCCCGCCCGACCGCCGCCTCGATCGTCCTGAGGAACGTCGCGCCCTTGTCGTAGGCGATCTGCGTCATGCCGTCGTCGGGATCGCGGCTCCGGTCGAGCGCGAGGCGAAGCTGGGTGTCCTTCGCCGCAGGACCGCCCGCCGCAATCACCGCATTCTGCATGTCGGTCCACGACAGGTCCGCCTCCATCGCGGCGCGTTGCGGGCCGTACAGCCGCTCCATGATGCGGTTCTCGAAATAGCTGGTGACGCCTTCGTTCAGCCAGCTGTCGGACCAGTTGGCGTTGGTCACTAGGTTGCCGGACCACGAGTGCGCCAG
>SXHP01000006.1 GCA_005773165.1 Sphingomonadales bacterium
CAGCGGCTCGTCGCGCGCGACCGCGAGCGCGGCGGCCAGCGCGGCGGTCGCGGCCAGGCTGTTGGCCGCCCCGGTCAGCGCCACGGTCGCGACCGCCTGCGCGACGGCCGCTGCTGCGGGCCGAAGCTCCGCCGGCACGTCGTCGAACATCGGCAGACGCCGCACGCCAAGGTCGAGGACCTCCGTCATCAACTGCGCCGCCTGGCGCACCGGCGCGTCCGCCAGGCCCAGCGCATGCCCCATTTCGTGAACCAGCACGGTCAACAGGTCGAACCGCGACGCCGCCGCGCCGCTCCCGCCGAACTCGGCCGCATCGCCGGGCGTCGCATCGACGAACCAGCCGTATCCGGCCGCATCGGCGTCTATCCGGATCGTATCGCCTTCGACCACCGCCAGCGCATTGTCCGGCAGGTCGGCGACGACGATCCTGAGCGCCGCGAGCAGGTTCGCGCCCGCCGCGCTCAGCCCCGCCACCGTCCAGGCGGCGCGCGCCTCCGCCGCCATGCCTTCCGCCTCGGCCGCCGTCAGCCGCGCCGGAGCCTGCGCGGGAGGCGCTGCGGTTTCGGTGACGAGCGGGGTCCCGGACGACCCGCGCAGCTTGGTGAACCGGATGTCGTCGAGCAGGTAGATCTGGCTGACCAGATTGACCGCGTCGCGGATCGGGCGTCCGATGATCTCGATCGTCTCGCCGAGACTCAGCTGCTCCTTGAACTCGATCGACGGCGCCATGTTCTGGTGGGTGAAGGTGATGCGGGCGTTCACGCCCTTGAACTGTTCGGGCACCTCGACCGAATACATCTCGTTCACGAAAAAGCCGCCGCCCAGCTTCACGATCTGCGAAAAGGACTTCAGCCCGGGCGCCTCGAAGGTGACGACGATGGCCGCGTCGGGCATCAGCAGCATCGGCTTGAACACGTCGAAGCTGAGATACGGCAGGTCTTTGGGCACATAAGCCCAATTGTGCGTCACCGAATCGAAGCCTTCGAGCAGCGCGGTGATCCGCTCCTTGATCGTGCCCAGGATGCCTTCATCCGGGAACACGTCGTTGAGGATGCCCTGCAGCCCGCCGCTGCCGCCCATGATCAGCTTGAAATTGTCGGAATTGGTGAAGATTTTGTCCACGCCCGCCTTGAGCGCGTCGCCGATATACTTCTTCAGATTGTCCAGCCCCTGCGCGTCCGCCGCGTCGGTCGCGAACTTGAAGTTCTCGATGCCGATATAGCCGAGGAGGATGTCCAGGCCCTTCTGGATCGCCTCGATGCCGAAATTGCCCGCGCTCTCCAGTGCTTCCGCGGCGGCCTGCGCCTGCGCGAACAGCCGCTGGCGCTCGACCGCGGGCAGGTCGGTGTAGCCGGGGATGTTACGGCCCAGACGCTCGGCGATCTCCTCCGGGGTCGGCAGCAGCGACTTCTTGAACGCCTTTTCGAATGCGAGCCCGACCACCTTGTCGAACCCGGTCTCGAAGATCTTGACCAGCACGTCCTTCATCACGCCGAACGGATTGCTGTTGACGATGAACAGCTCGCCGATGTCGATCGCGCCGAGCTCCGCCAGATCGGTCAGGCCCGCGAAGTCGAGCTTGAACCCTTCACCCCCGTGGAAGGAGAAGCCCGGGATCTCGAACGACAGCGGGAAGCGCCCGGCCGCGTCGTCCATCTTGATCGGCGTGGACTTGCCGGTCAGCTTCTCGGCGATCTTGGCGTCGAGGAACGCCTTTATGTAGAGGCTCAGCGAGTTACGCGTGCCGCGCTCGAAATTGCCGTTGAAGAAGGATGACACCGCCGGCTCGCCCGCGAACTTCTTGTCCGCATTGTCCTCCGTGACCTTGACGGTGTACGCGCCGCGGTCGGGCCGGAACTGCACGCCGCCGCCCGCGGCCGAATAATACCAGCCCTGGCCTATGCCTTCGGTGATCTCCTTGGTCGTGCCAGGCTTGTCGGCCTCCGTCTTATTCGCGCCGGTCGCCAGCCGCGCGGGCGTGACGAAATACCAGGGGCTGGCGTTGAAATCCTGAACCGGGTTCTCCAGCCCCATCACCACCGTCGGCACGCCGTCGTCGGTGATGCGGCGATAGATCGGGTTGCCCGCGAACGACGTGATCGACGTGTTGATCGTGCCTGCGTACCATTGCCAGACGCGGCTGTGCGCGCCGCCGAGGCCGAACAGCCCGAAATCATCGCCTTCGAAGCCCGCCGTCTTGGCGAACAGCCGGTCGATGTCGACCTGCCCGATATAGCGGCCGTTGGGAGTCGCGGTGACGCCCTTGGTGACTCCGGTCTCCTGCCAGTAATTGTCGACGAAGCCGATGTTCTCCCACAAGGTCACGTTGGGATCGACCAGGTCGCCGAACGGCACCGGGTTGATGGGGATGCCGAGCAGCCCCGCATAGCGCTGCAGCGTCTCGATCTTGATCGCGATGTCCGCCGCCTTCTTCGCTTCGTACAGCGCCACCGCCGCGGCCGCCGCCGCCGTTCCGCCCGATCCGACCGCTGCGGCGATGCCGCTGCCGGTCGCGACGATCGCCTTCAGCGCGGCGGCGTAGCGCGCGATGTCGAGCAGCTTGCCGATCGGCGCGTCGAGCGACTCCTGCTTGAAGTCGTGGACGTCGAGCGTCGTCATGTGGATGTTCTTGACGTCCGACCGGTACCAGCCGAGCCGCTGGATAATTTCGTTGTTGACGACGGTCCCGCGCGAGTGGCCGATGAAATGGAGCGGCGACCGCAGCAGGTCGCCGCCGGCCTGCGCGTCCAGGCGCATGATCGCGGCGAACATCGCGTCGGCGGCCGCTTCGGAGAAGCCCGCGTCGGTGATGTCGCTTTCCTTGACCCAGTCCGCGATCAGCACCACCGGGCGTCCGCGATATTCCGACGCCAGCGTCTGGCCGGAGATGTAGCGGCCGGTGTCGAGCTCGTAGAACACGCCCGTGTTCTTGTTGTAGATCAGCGCGACGCCGTTGCCCCCCGCCGCGGCGATCAGGCGGCCGAGCTCCTTGAACGCTTCCGGCGCGACCTCGGACGGGTTGCCGAACGACATGCCGAGCTGGAAGCCGTGAGTCAGCACGGTGACGCCGTTGAACGGCGCGTCGACCTTGGCCGCCGCGACCTGGAAGACCGCGGATTCCTTCATCCCCGATCCGTCGACGGTCACGCCCCAATAATAGCTCTGGCCGCCGGTCAGCGCGCGCGCATAGGCTTCGCTCAGCTCCACCTTGAACTCGCCGTCGGGCAGGTCCCCGGTGCGGGTGATCCGGCCGTTCGCGTCGATGACGTGTCGTCCCGGCTTCAGGTCCAGCGCGGTGTAGATGCGGTTCGGGTTCGAATCAGGCCCTTGCCACGCGGGATCGTCGCCGAAGGGACCGAAGAACCCGTCGCGCACCCGGATCGGATCGTCGGGGAACAGCCCGTTGCGCGGCTGCTGCGAACTGAGGAAGAAGCTCGTCCGCAAAAACTTCTGCTCGATCGGGTAGAGGTCCAGATCGACCTTCCATTCGAACACGATCGGCGTCGCGCCCGCTTCGTGCGGCTTCTCGACGCCGATCGGTCCCAGCAGGACCAGCGGGTCGATCGGCTGGAGCGCCAGCCCCTTGCCGTGCGTGCTGACGTCGATGCCCTGTTCGTTGATCGAGATGCCCGTGCCGATCTTGTCGAGCGGCTGACGGGTCCACAGCTCGGCGTTCGCGTTCGCCTTTTCGATCATCGCGGGGATGTTGTAGACCGCGACTTGCCCGGCGCGGCGGAAGTTCGCGTAGAGCAGCGTCCCCGTGCTGTCGATCTCCAGGTCCTCCAGGAACCCGAGCGGGATCGGCGTGGTCGCGGCGAGCAGCTGCGGCTTGGGCCCGAACGGATCCTTGATGATCCCGATCTTGGCGCCCCAGCTGTGCAGATCCTCGATCGCGGCGGCGACGTCCGCGGGCTGGAGGAAGAAGCGCGACACGGCGTAGTCGGCGACGAACGCATAGGTCATGTCGGGCAGCACCGCGACGCCCGACGCGTTGCGGATGTCCAGATCGAACGCCTGATTGGACAGCGGCGCGTTGTAGCGGCCGACCGTATAGCCTTCGCCCGCGTCGATCGGCCAGTTCCGGATCCCGATCGGCGCGGCGTTCAGCACCATGCTGATCCGTTCCTTGTTCACCTCCGCCTTGAAGCTGTCGGGGTTGAGGTCGGTGATCGTGATGACGTGGAAGCCGGCGTTGAGGTCGCCGCGCGAGATGAAGGCGAACTTGCGGGGGTCGGCGGTCGCCTTGATCTCGTACGGCTCCATGAAGCCGTTCACGCGGCCGATGATCTGGCGGAAGTTCGGCTGCTGCCAATCGTCGGCGTTGACGTTGATGAACACGATCTCGCCGTTCTTCTTGCCCGCGTTGTTGCGCAGCCACGACGGGGTCGAGGAGAACATGCCGCTGTTGGGCACCGCCACCGCCAGAACCGTGCCGTCGGGCGACACCGCCAGGCTGTTGATCTTGCCCATGTCGGGCGCTTCGACCGCGATCGTGCCGACGACCTGGTTGAACTTGGCGGAGGTCGGGCGGATGTCGATCACATGGACCGCGCCGGAGCCCGCGGCGTAGAGGAACCGGTTCTTGGGATCGAGCGCCAGCGCGCGCACCCCGCCGCCCTGCGGCAGACGGATCAGGTCGACGCCTTCGCTCTTTCCGTCGACGTCGTACTGCAGCAACGTCATCGTATCGATGACGGCGACCCCCAGGTCGCTCGCGACATAGGCGCGCGACAGGTCGGCGGTGGTCACGGTATCGGTGATCGCGCCGAAGGTGGTGCGGCCCTTGTCCTGGATCGTGATCCGCTTGATGACCTGGCTGGGCTCCTCCACGTTCGCGCCGGTCAGGTCGATCACCTGAAGCGCGGTCTTGAACTCCTGGTCCCTTCCGCCGAGAAAGCCGTAACCCGCCTTGTTGGCGACGGTGAACGCCTGGCTCGCCACCCACGCGCCGGTATGGGTCTGGCGTTCCACATAGATGTCCGACGCGCCGAGCAGCACCGTGCGCGGCACCGCGACCGCGATCCGGCCGTTGTCGCGGTCCCCCGTGGCGGTCGCCGCGACCGCGACCAGGCGGTCGCCCATGCGGAACACGACCCGGTTGACCCCGGCCAGCGACCCCGACGCGCCGCTCGGCACGCGGAAGTTGCGTCCTTCGATCACCAGATGCGCGGTTCCGCTGGTGTCCACCACGGTCGTCGGGCGGCCGGTGACGACCGGCGCTCCGGCGATGGCGCTGGTGGGCGGGGGCACGTCGGCGAAGATGTCGGTGATCGGCTTCAGGGGATCGACCTTGACGTCCAGGTCGATCTTGCTGCGCTCGCCGTTGGCCCAGGTCCGCCACACCGCGATCTTGGCCGCCTGCGCCAGGATGGGGAACGCCATCACCGACACGCCGAGCGCGGCGAGCTCCAGCCCGATCACCGCGCCCGCCAGCCCGCCGGTCGCGGCGATGCCGATCGCGGGGGCGAAGATCATCGACGCCGCGAACAGCGCATCGATGTTGATCCGGATGACGCCGGTCGGCCCGCCGCCGCGCGCGACGAGGACGCTGCCGCGGTCGGTGAAGCCGGGGAACGGCGGCGAGGCGGTGCGCGCGATTCCCGCCGCATCGACGACGCCGGTGTCGACGATCGTCCAGACGTCGACGTCCTCGCCGTTCTCGCCTACCGGCAGCGTCTTCTTGACGAAGAAATAGACCGACTCGCCCGGCTGCGCTGCGCCGTTCACCGGCACGCCGAGCTGGATGGGACCCTTGAGGTCGGCGCCGTCGATCGCGATGTCGAACGCGCCCGCGAACTCGAAGCCGACCGGCAGGGGCAGCGCGATGTTATCCCGAGCGACCGTGGTCAGGCTGACCACCGCGTCGCCCGCAAGCTGGCCGGGGCCGAAGGCGGCGGTGACCCCGTCGGCGTTGGCGACGACGCCGCCCTCCTCGCCCACCGTCACCGCTTGGCCGACGACCGGAGCCTCGACCTTCACGATCACGCGATCCTCGGCATAGCCGTTGATCACCGTGACCACCGTCTCGCCGACGCCGACGGCGCTTATCATCCCGTCGGCGGAGACCGTGACGACGCTCGCGTCGCCGCTGACATAGGTCGTGCCCTCCGCCGCGCCGTCGACGAACACGTCGTTGCCGAGCCCCAGGCTGGTGACGATCCGGCGGAAGCCACCTTCGGGAACGATCGTGACCGCGTCGGGATAGGCGTTGATGCCCAGCGAATAGCCGATCAGCGCACGGCCCGAGTTGGGAGCGCCCACGCCGACGACGGTCGCTCCCGTCACATCGCCCCGGCTCGCGCGAAGGATCGTCGCGCCCGCCTTCGCCGCGATCAGCTGACCCGCATCGGTGACCCGGGCGATCGTCGGGTCGGCCACGGCCAGCGTGACATAGCCGACCGGCAGCGGAACCTCCGCCTGATCCTCGAAGGTCCCGACGACCTCCACCGCCGCGGCGTCGCCGATGCTGCCCAGTATCGGCGCGCGGGTCCGGAAATCGATCGCGGTCAGTCGGGCGGTGGAAATGCCGATCGCGATGGTCGCAGCGGCGGACGCGCCGAAGCCGTCGTCAGCGGTGACGCGGACGCTCGCCGCGCCCGAATAGCCCGCCGTCGGGGTGAACACGAGGCTGCGGCCGTCCGCGGTCAGCGCCGCGGTTCCGCCGAGCGCGTCGACGATCCGGTAGTAGACGCGGTCGCCGTCGGGGTCGGTCGCCACCGTTGCAAGGTCCACCGTCAGGGGCAGATCGACATGGGTCTTCGGCGTCGGCAGCACCGGCGCCAGCGCGGGAGCGAGGTTCGCGCGGAAGCCGTAGTTGGCGGCGACGAGTTGGCGATCGGTCGCATCCACCGCGCCGTCGCCCGACACGTCCGCCCCGGCGAGCGCCGCGATCACCGCCGCGCTGTCCGCGCCGTCGACGCGGCCGTCGCGGGTGATGTCGCCCGCGATCGAAAGGTCGAGCGTGTACGCGCCGCCGCCCGCCACCGCGATCTCGTACAGCCCCGCCGCGTCCACCGCGAACAGCGTCACGCCTCCGCTGGACGCCAGCGGCGTCAGCCCCGCGATGGTCGGGGTCGCCTCGCCGGTGGTCGCCGCGCGCAGGATGATCCTGCCCGACGAAGGGCCGCCGAGCTCGGACGCGCGTATCGTGAAGGCGTAGACGTCCGGCCCTGCCCCGAGCGCGCCCGTCACCGAACGGCCGGTGAAGCCCGCGGCGGGGCCCAGATCGGCCAGGATCGGCGTCTGCGCCACCGCGCCGTCGGCGGCGTAGCTGATCCGCCGCCCCTGCCCGCTCGACGGAACGTCGAGCGCGAGCCGTCCGTCGACATAGCCGTAACGCGCGCCCGCGCCGGTCGCGAGATCGCGCACCGCGACCAGATCGCCGCCGCTCCAGTCGTAAATCGTCGCCGCGCCGTTCGGAGCGGTGACCCGCTCGATCCGCCCGTCGGCATTGCGAAGGAAGCGCAGGCCCTCTCCGCCGATCGCGGTGACTCCGCCGTCGCCGATCAGCAGCATCCCCGCCGCCGAGCGGATCTCGATCGTGCCGCGGACGCTGTCGATCATGTAGCGTGCGCCGCCGGGCGCGGTGAGGGTGTAATCCGCATCTCCGAACGCCGGAGCCGCGGGGTTGTAGGCGAGCCCGGTCGCGACGTCGTAGAATTTCGCGCCGATGCGGCGGAGCTGCGCGTCGGTCGAGCCGAGCGCCCAGCCGTGCGCGCCGTCCGCCACCCATGCGGGGCGATACAGCGTCTGCGTGCCGATGGTCTCGGCGGTGGGCCGGAAGGTGAACCCGGCGCGCTCTCCGGTCGGCAGCGTCAGGTACAGGCGCGTCCCTTCGGCGAACGGCGCATATTGGCCCGCCGCCTCCCGCCCGGTGAGCGGCGCGTCGGTGACGACGTCCATGTCGAGGCCCAGGAAGCTCCATTCGCCCGTCAGGCTGTCATAGGCGCGGGTCAGCGCGAACGGCGCTCCGCCGAGCGTCACCGCGATGTCGGTCGCCTGCGCCTGGAAACGCCCCAGCTTGTCCGCGCCCGTCCGAACCTCGATCGCGGCGCGCGCCTCCGCGTTGCGCCCGCCGATGTCGCGCGCGGTGAGAAGCAAGGTGTAGAATCCGTCGGCGAGGCGGCGACCGTCGACGGACGCCAGCGCGCCGTCCGCGTTCGCATCGCCCGCCGCCAGCCGCGTCCGCACGCCGCCGCCGTCGATCAGGTCTAGCGTCCAGGCGTCGAGGTTGGCGTCGGACACGGTCGCGCCGACCGCGAAGCCGCCAGGCAGCACCGCGCCTGCGACCCCGTCCGCAAATGCGGCGAGCGGCGCCGCCTTGTCGAGCGGATCGCGGACCTTGAGCGTCGTGGTGACGGTGCGTGTGCCGCCGTCCGCATCGATCGCGGTCGCGCGAACCACCTGCTTGCCCGGCGCGCCCGCGATGATTGTCGCGCGCCCGTTCGCGTCGAGAACCATCTCAACGTCATCGACCCAAAGCCGCAGCGACACGATGTCCGCCAGGCTGTCGGCGATCGGATGCAGCAGCACCGACTGGCCCGGCGTCGCGGCGAAGCTGGGGGTCAGTTCGATTCGGACGGTGGGCGCCACCGGCTCGATCAGCGCGCGGATCAGAATCGACTGGCGGGTCGTCGCACGGCCGTCGTCGGCGGTCAGGACGACGACATAGTCGCCCGCCTGCCCCGGACCCGGCGTCCAGCTGAACAGGCCGCTCGCGGGGTCGATCGTCGCCCCTTCGGGTAGGCCGATCGCGCCGAAGGTCAGCGTGTCGTCCCGGTCCGGATCGCTGCCGCGGACGGTGAAGCTCTTCGCCTCGCCGATCACGAAGCTGTGATAGCCTTCGTCGAGCACCGGAGCGCGATTGACGTTGGCGACGCGCAGCACGACGTCCATCGTCGCCGTCGCGCCGGACGGATCGACCGCCTGGAAGCGGACCAGGTGATCGCCCGCCTGATCGTATCCCGGAGCCCATTGGAACACGCCGCGCGCGGGGACGAACAGCGCGCCCGCGGGGAGACCGCTCACCGCCGAGAGGATCAGAGGATCGGCGTCGGCATCGCCCGCGACGACCTGGAAATTGATCTCTCCGCCTTCACGGACCAGCTGCATGCCCAGCGGCACCCAGACAGGCGTCTGGTTGACGTCGGCGACGGTGATGTCCACCGCCTCGCTCGCCTGGCGGCTGCCGTCGCTCGCGGTGAAGGTGACGCGGTACGTTCCCGCTGCGTTCATCGCCGGGATCCAGGAGAACAGACCGGTGACCGGGTCGAGAGTCGCGCCGGCGGGCGCGCCCGCGACGGTGTAGGTCAGCGGATCGCCGTCCGCGTCCTCGGCGCGCAGCCGCAGGGTCGCCCTTTGCCCCTCCGCCGCGGCGAGCGCGCCGACGGGGGCGAGCAGCGGCGCGGTGTTCGCGGCGCGGACGACGACCGTGAAGGTCGCGGCGTCGTTCTCCGGCGCGACCACGCCCGCGCCGCTGTCGGTAACGGTGACGCTGGCGTCGTAGCGGCCGATCTGCGCCGCGGTCGGCGTCCATTCGATCAGCGCCCGGCCGTAGACCCCGGTCGCGGCGATCGTCGCCCCCGGCAGCCCCGCGACCGCGTAGCTCAGCGCGTCCTGATCCATGTCGCCGACTGCGACCGAAAGGCGCAAAGTCTCGCCCGCGACCGCCGCCACATCGCCCAGATAGCCGATGACGGGCGCTTCGTTTGCGCTGGTCACCTTGACGACGAAGGTCCGCCGCCCGCTCAGGATCGCGCCGCCGTCGCCGTTGTCCGCGGCGGCTGCGATCAGGACGTAGTCGCCGCGGTCCTGCGCGCCGGGCTTGAACGCGACGGTCGCGGTGCCGTCGCCGTTGTCGACGAAGCTGACGAAGGCGGGGACGGGCATGCCCGGCGATTCGTTACTGAGCGTCAGCACCAGCGGATTGCCGTCGGGGTCTGTCGCGTTGACGGTAATGCTCGCGGTCGCATCCTTGGCGACGACCAGATTGTCGATCGGCGCGACGACGGGCGGACGGTTCTGGTTAAACACCGCGATCGGGATCGTGATCTCGCTCGACAGCGGCGGCTCGTCGCCGTCGCCGGTGTCGGTCACCCGGAACCGGACGGCATAGGTCCCCGCCTGCGCCGCCGACGGCGTCCAGCGGAACGCGAACGTCTCGGCGTCGAAGGTCGCGCCCGCGGGCAGATCGCTCAACGCGACGACCGACACCGTGCGCGGATAGTCGCTGAGCTCGACCAGCGCGCCGTCGACCGCGCGCTGCGGCGGCGCATAGAACGGGTTGTCCGGATCGAACGCGAAGACGTTGAAGCCGAGCAGCTGCCCTTCGAACACCTGCCAGCCGTCCTGCTGATCGAACACCGGCGCGCCGTTGGCGTTGCGGACCTCGATCCGGGTCAGCACCGTGACGACCGAAACGCCGTCGCTGACGCTCAGCGGAACGACGTACGTCCCCGCCTGCGTGTAGCCCGGCGTCCATTCGAACTCGCCCGTCACCGGGTGGATCGTCGCGCCCCAGGGCAGATTGTCGCTGGAGAAGACCAGCGGCGTCTCGCCCCCGCCCGTCGCCTCGAAGCGGAAGCGGATCACGTCGCCCTCGCGCGCGATCCGGTCGGCGGGACGGACGACCTGCGGCGGCTGCTGCGCCTCGGCGACCGCCAGTTCGACCACCGTTTCGGTCCGCGCCTTGCCGTCGGTCGCAAAGAAGCGGACGGCGTAGCCGCCCGCGCTTTGGTACCCGGCCGACCAGGTGAACAGCCGTGCCACGGGATCGAAGCTCGCCCCGGCGGGCAGCCCGTCGGCCCAATAGGTGATCGGCTCGGCGTCGGCGTCGACCGCGGCGAGCTGGAACTCGAAGCGCGTGCCCTCCGCGCCCTCGACCTTGGTCGGCGCGCCGGTGAAGGCGGGCGCGCGGTTGCCGCCCTCGACCGCGAGCACGAAGCGCTGCAGCGACACCGCGCCGCGCGCGTCGAACGCCTCCACGGTGACCGCGGTCTGCGCCGAAGCGGCCGCAGGCGGGGTCCAGCGGACCAGGCCCGTCGCCGCGTCGATCGTCATCCCCTCTGGCGCGCCGAGCAGGCCGAAAGCGATCGCCTGACCCTCCAGGTCGGTCGCCGCGACCTGATAAGTGAACGCCTCGCCGACCTTCGCTGCGGCGGGCGGCGTGCTCGTGAAATCGGGCGCGCGGTTGGGCAGCGTTCCCGCGGCCACCCCCGTCGCGTAATCGATGCGGCGGTTGTCGAGGGTGACGATCGACACCGTCCGGCCACTCGTCGTCGCGCCGGGCGCGAGCAGCCCGCCCTCGGGAAGCGTGCCCGACAGGTCGATCAGCCAGCGCCCGTCGTCGGTTCGCCCCGCCCCCGTCGGGACCCCCGCACAGCCGCCGCGGGGATCGAGGGTCAGCAGCGCGGGCAAGGTGATCGGCGCGTCGGAGGTGTTGGTGATCGTGACGGCATAGGAGATCATCGAGCTCGCGCGGTCGAGGCGCGTGTCGCTGAACGCGACGCGGACATAGGCCGACAGATCGTCGACCGCGACGAAGCTAGACTGATAATCCGCGCCGAGCCTCAATCCCGTGTTCGCGGTCAGCGCGGCCTTTGCGGTCAAGACGTAATCGTCGGCGACCAAAGCGCCGAAGTTCAGATACGCGGTGCGCGTCCCTGCGTCGTACGTGACCGACTGCACCGCCCGCGCGCCGCCGGTGCGCCCGACCAGCGTGTAGTTGGCGGGGTTGGTCACCGATCCCGCATCGCTCGCCGCGCCCCGGAACATGTCCTGGTCGAAGGTTACCGACAGGAACGGCAGCGGCAGCGCCAGCGCCGAGCCGCCAGGAGGGTTGGTCGCCACCACGATCGGCGCGACCGCGGGCGCGATAACGTCGACCTGGGTCGACTGACTGAGCAGCACGCGCCCGTCGCGGGTCGCGACCACCATGTCGCCGCGCGATCCCCCGGTCGCCACCGCGACCCGGCGCAGCGTCGCCACGTCGACCATCGTCAACTCGCTCGACGTCGCGGCGAGCCCCGTGTCGGCGACCTCGCCCGCGGTGTGCGAGACGAACAGCAATCCGTCGAGCCGCGTGCCGTCGCGACCGAAAGCGATCGAATCGGCGGGCGCGTCGAACGTCAGCATCGTCTCCGCCCGCGCGCGATCGGTAAAGCGGACCACCTGCTTGCGGTCGGGCCAGGTCACCGCCCACAGCGCGCCCGCATGATCGAACGCGAGGGAGCCGACGCGCAGATTCTCGTCGCGGCTCCACTGCTCGAACCGCCCGGTGTCGGGATCGAACACGGAGACGCCCGCGTTGGTCGACACGAACAGCCGGTCGGTCTCGGGCTCCACCGCGAGCGCGATCGTCACCCCGTCGCCGAACCGGTCGAGCACCGCGCCGGTCGCCGGATCTAGCCGCAGCAGCGGTCCGCCGCCGGTCGTCGCCCACAGCCGTCCCTGCCCGTCGAACGCCATCGCGAAAACGGGAACGTCGAGCGTCGCCAGCGGCTCGCCGACCGCGCCGCCGATCGCGGGCACCCGCCAGATCGTGCCGCGGTTGCTGCCGCCCGACACCAGCACCGATCCGTCGGAGACCTCGACGATCGCCATCGGGCCGATCCCCGCGCCGCTGCCCGCCATACCGGTCGCAAAGGCGGAGGCGACGAACGGCGCGAGAACCCGGTCGAACTCGCTCGGCGCGCTGAGCGACGCGGCGGCGGGCACCTTCGCCTCGGCCTGGGTGAACAGCGCGTTGGTCGACGGGGTCTCGACCGGCTCGGGCGGCTGGCCGAAGTTGGGCGGAGTCGTCCCCGGCACCGTCGGCGCTGCGCCGAGATTGACGCCCGAACCGTCGTCGACCGCATTGACCCCGGGCTTGGCCGCCTCCCGGTTGCCCGCGACATCGGTCGCGAGCGCCAGGAACTCATAGGTCTTGCCCGTCTCGCCCGTGAAGATGCGCGTGCCGCTCGGCTCGGCGAGCTGGCGCTGCCAGATCGCGAAATTGCCGCCGTTCTCCGCGACATACAGGGTGACGTGCTTGACGCCCGACCCGCCCTGATCGTCGGCGACGCTCCAGTCGATCAGGAAATCGTTGGTGGACCCGATCCGCGCGGCCTCCATCGTGCTTCCCGGGGCCGCGGCGTCGATCGCCTGGCTCAGCACCGGCGTGTCTTCGGGCGCGAGCCCGTCCATGATCACCCGCGCCGACGCCACCACGCGGTCGCCGGTCGCCGCCTCGCCGCCCGGCCGGATGGTATAGGCGACGAAGCCCGCGCCGGTCCCGCTCGCGTCGTTAGGCTTCAGCAGCCCGCGCGTGGCGTCCTGCAGCACCTCGCCGGTCAGCGGGTCGATCGCCTGGAGGAGCCAGCTCGCGCGGCCCGGCGTCTGGTAGAGGTCGAGCACCGCGCTGACCCGCAGCACGAAGCCGCGGGTGCGGACGAAATCATATTCCGCCTGAAAGCTCGTCCGTCCATCGGGCACGTCGATCGTGATGTCGCCGATCTTGATGTCGCCGAAGGTGAAGCTGCGCGCGTCGAGCGACGGATCGAGCTCGGTGACGATCCTGACCTCGTTGACATAGCGCGACGCCCCCGCCGCGTTCTCGAACCCGATCGAATACGGCAGATCGGCCTCGGCCGGCAGCCAGCCCGCGGTGTCGAGCGTCTGCGGTCCGGTGATGGAGGCGAGCCGCCCGCTTGTTCCCTCCTGATTGAAGTAGCGGCTGAAATCGAGCTCGGCGAATTCGTCGCCGTCGACCGGCGCGGGGCCGTTGATCTGGAAGTCGGCGGGCAGGCCTGCGCCGCGCTGCTCCCAGGCGAGCCAGGGGACGAAGACCCGGAACGCCTCGAAGCGCGTCGGGCGCGAGAGCCCCAGGTCGTAATCCTCGAACTTGGGCACCGACGGGATCGGCACCTCGCCTTCATACTTTTCGCTCTTGCGCGGATCCCAGAATTCGATGTCCGCCATCTTGGTTTCGTCGTGGCCGTAGAGCGTGCGGACTCGCTCGAAGAAGCCGATGAGGTCGGCGTCGGACCGGATCTCGGTGCCCGCGGGCCCGAACAGGATGCCCGACGCGATCGTCGTCATCAGGCTGACGATATGCGCCTGCGTCCGGATCGGCGGCAGCGCGCCCTCGGGCCGCAGCAGCCCGGCGGTCTCCAGCGCGGCGAGGTACAGGTTCACCCAGTCCGACTCGCTTGCGGCGAGCGCGAGCAGCGGCGCGGGGGCGTCGTCCGCCTCCAGGATCGCGATGCGCATCTCGCGCGCGCGCGCCGACTGGAACCCGACGAACTCCGCGCGCGACATCGTCGTCGCGGTCGCCAGGATCGCGAAGCGGTACGGAATGAACGGGATTTCGTCCTTGCTCGGGACCGCGGCGTTCTGTTGGTACATGTCGACGAAGTCGATCTTGTCGAGCTCGGCCGCGAGACCCGGGGAGATATCCGCCGCCTTCGCCTTGACCCCCGCCCACCATTCGTCGAGCCCGCCCTCGCCCCCCGCCAGCTTGTCGTCCAGGTCGGGGAAGGACCGCGCCATCTGCGCGCGGAACAGCTCGAACGCGCGGTCCGCCATCGCCTTCAGGCCGGGATAGGTCGACAGGTTGAAGGTGAACCCCGCAAACCCGTCCGCCGCTTCGTCGAACAGGAAGCCCGAGGTGAGGAGCTGACCGTTGGTGTTGGTGATCGACTCCATCCCGATCCACGGCACCCGCGCATTGTCGCTCCCTGCCGCGCCCTCGGGCACGCCGCGGACGTTGGTGTAGAAGTCGAGGAACGGCAGTCCGTAGACGTACGGGTTGAGGTGCAGCTCGGGCACCGCAAGCTGGAAGAAGGTATAGGGCGCGTCGACGTTGCTGATGTTCTGCAGCGCCACCGAATAGGTCGCCTGATCGCCCGCCAGGATGACGCGCGGCCCGCCGACGCCGATCGACACGTCCGCCTCGATCGCGCGCTCGACCAGGAAGCGATAGGGCTCCACCGCCTCGCTGCCGTCGGGGTTGATGACCTTGACGTCGTACAGACCGTGCGGCGCCCCGGTGAAGTCGAAGGTCGCGATGATCGTCGCGCTGTCGACGACCTTCCACGTCACCGGCTCGAACTCGGCGATGTCGGGCCGGGCGAGCTTGACGATCGCGTCGGGGTGGAATTGCGCGCCGGTGATCGTCGTCGTGACGTACTTGGCGTCGCCGCCGGTGTCGGTCGCGATGCCGGTGATGACCAGGGGCAGCAGATCGGCGACCAGCGTCACCCCGGTCCCGTCCGCATCGCCGCTGTAGCCGCGGACCAGGACGTAATACGTGCCCGGCTTGGTGTCCGGCACGATCGCGGTCAGGCTCTGCGCAAGCGGGCCGACATAGGTCGCATCGAACTCGGCGGAGGTCGGCACCTTGTCGTGCCGCAGGAAGACCTCGTTGATGCTGCGCTCGTCATCGGCGGTGACGCGGAAGCGCAGCGTCTGATCGGCGGGAACCTCGATCTTATAGAGCCGCTCCTGCCCGGGCAGCAGCGTCTCGGTGACGGGGATGCCGATCTTCAGCAGATCGACGTCCAGGCTGATCGCGTCGGCCGAGGCGGTGGTGTTGTTCGCCTCGCCGGTCGCCTCGTGCAACTGGTTGAGCACGTCGGTGCGCACGATCACGCGATACTCGCCGGGCGTGACGCCGGGCAGCGTCGCGTCGAGCGACAGCGAGTAGGTCCCGCCCGCCAGCACGCTGCCCGAAAAGGCCTGGCGGCCGAGCAGCCGGTCGCCGATGTCCCAGACGGCGTCCTTCGACAGGTAGACCGCATCGGTCCAGCTTCCGGTCGCGACGATGTCGCTGGTGTTGCGCACCGTCCACGCGATCGCGGCGGCCTCGCCGGGCTTCTTGCCGTCGGGCACGCTGATCGACTCGACCTGGATGTCGCTCGGCGGCGGCAGCTCGATCAGGATCGGGTTGGCGGAGGCGCGCGCATTGTCGCGCTCGACCGACTCGAACACCGCGCCGGTCGCGTCGTATCGCGCGGGATCGGTGACGACGAAGACGTAATAGGCCTCCGTCCCCAGATCGGTCGGCACGCCGAGGTCGAGCGCGACGTCATAGCTGTCGCCCGCCGCCAGCCCGCCGCGATGCCGCACGCTGCCGAGGAAGCGGTCCGACGACAGATCCAGAAACGGATCGCGCGACAGATAGATCAGGTCGTCCCATTGCGCCTGCAACGCGGGCGTCGCTCCGCCCGCGTTCGCCACGGTGTAGCGGACCTGGAACTTCTGCCCCCGCGTGACCCGTTCTGGCACGGTGAGCGCGCTCACCTGCAGGTTGGGCGGAGTGTAGGGGGTCAGCGTCACCGCCCGCGAGGTGCTGTTGTTGCCTTCGCCCTGGAACTCCTTGACCTTGGCGATCAGGTCGCCGCGAACGCCCTGCAGCCGCGATGACAGGGTGCTCTTCGCAAAGCCCGATTCGCTCAGACCGGAGTCCGCCACCGCGATGACGTTGAACGCGCCGGCGAGCTCGAACGGCAGCGTGACGGTCGCGGTGGCGTAGTAGAATTCGCCGGGCGCGAGCACGCCGCGATGCTCGTTCTCCGCGCGGACGATCACCCCGGGCGACGCCTCGCGGCTCATCAGCCAGTCGCCTTCGTCGAGCGACGCGTCGAGTGACAGATACACCCGGTCGACCCAGCTCGTCTCGCGGGTCGCCCGGTTGCCGACGTTCTCGACCTTGAAGCGCACCTCCACCGTGCTTCCCGCCGCCAGCGTGTCGGGGAGCGTCAGCTCGGTGACCTTCAGGTCGGGCTCGCGGTAGACGACGGGGAACTGCGCCTGCCCCACGTTGCCCGCGGGCAGCTCGAACGCGTTCTTGGCGTAGATGATGTCGCGCGTGGCGTCGTTGTCGCCGCTGCGCAGCGGCGCGGTCCCGAACAGCGCCGTGCCCTGGACCGCGGTGAAGACGTAGACGTAATATTCGCCCTCGACGCCCGGCGGCATCGCGAACTCGACCGTCCGGCTGTAGCTCGCGCCCGCGCCGAGCGGCGCATTGGCCTGCGCGACCACCGCGACCTGCGTCGCGCGCTCCCTGATGAAGGTGGGGTCTTTCGAGATCCAGACCTGGTCGGTCCAGTATTTCGTGCCCTGCCAGATCGCCGCGCCCTTGTTCTGGACGGTGTAGGTAACGCTGGTCTTCTCGCCCGAATAAGCGGGGGCGGTCGGCGCTGCGGGCACGACGCTGGTGACCTGAAGGTCCGCGGGCGAGTTGGTGACCCGGGTGGGCGCGAAATTCTGGTTGTCGAGCGGGGTGCCGTCGCGCAGCGAGGCGCTGACGATCACGTACGTCCCCGCCGCCGCCGGATTGAGCGTGAATGTGCGCGTGTCGGTGTAGCTCTCGCCCGGATCAAGCGCGCGCAGATTGTCGAAAGAGCCGAGCTTCCACCGCTCGGTCGCCTGCTCCAGCGTCGGCGCGTTGGCGAGCCAGAGGTCGTCCTGCCACCCGTCCGCGGTCGCCTCGCCGCGCGCGACGACCGACCAGGTGACCGTGAACTCGCCCCCGCCGATGCCGGTCGCCTGTGCGATGACCCCCGTCGCGCCCTCGATCTTGGGGTCCTCCACCCGCACGTCGGGCTTGGGCGAGGCCTGCGGCGGGGTGCCGACGATCGCGATCGCGCGCGCGCGGTAGTTGCTGCTGTTGATCTCGCGCGGGTCGTCGGGGTTGACGTTGATGTCGAGCGAATCCTCCAGCAGCGTCGCATAGGGATCGACCCAGGGCATGATGTAATAGGTGCCGGAGACGACGCTGTCGGGCAGCGTCACCGTCAGCTCGCGGTCGTACCCCGCGTCGCGCGCCAGGATGCCGCCCTCGTACGCGATGGAGGTCAGCAGCACGTCGCCCTGCCCCGGGTGCGGCCGGTTCTTGTCCTTGGTCAGCCAGATCTGCTCGGTCCAGCGGCCCAGGTCGGTCGCGCCGCTGCCGCGGTTGGTGACGGTGTAGCGCACCTGGACGTCGTTGCCCTCGAACGCCTGCGCGGGCGCGACCACCGTGTCGACGACCAGGTCGGCGAACGGGATCGGATCGACGTAGATCGCCTTGGCGGTGACGTTGCTTGCCACCGTGTCGTTGGGCCATTCGTCGACGGCGCCGCCGCTGTCGGTCTGCACCAGGACATAGACCGTGCCGCGGAACCGTTTGGGGATCGTGAACACGCTGGAATCGGTGCGGTACGCGGCCAGGCTCTCCAGCGCGGTCTGGTTCGCGTGGGTCGACACCAGGATGTCGTCGGTGGTGATCTTGTCGTCGAGCGACAGATAGACCCGGTCGGTCCAGGTGCCGTTGGCCGCGACCAGCCCCTGATTGACGACCTGGAACGCGATCGACGCGGTGCCGCCCGCGCCGACCCGCTCGGGTGCTACGATCTCGGCGACCTGCAGGTCGGGGCGCGGCAGGACGGAGACGAGGATCGGCTGGTCGTCGACCGATCGGTTGTTCGCCTCGCCGGTATGCTCGTACACCTTGTCGTCGGCGTCGGTGAGGACGACAATCTCGAACCGGTCGCTGGTCTTCGACGGCAGCCGCATCTCCTCGCGCCGCGTATAGCTCTTGCCCGCTTCGAGCGGCCCCGTGTAGCTGTAGCTGCCGATCAGCGTCCCCGCCCCCGCCTCCCCCGCCTTGCGCAGGTAGACGCGGTCGACCCAGCTCCCCTCGGCGTCGGTCAGCCCCGCGTTGCGCACCGTCCAGGTGACGTCGATGACGCTGCCTTCCACGCCGGTCGCGGGCGCGGTGATCGCGTCGACCACCAGGTCGGGCGGCGGCGTCAGGCTGATCTGGATCGCGTTCGACGCGGTGCTGTTGTTGCCCGTGAACACGAATTCATAGGGCGAGCCGCCCGGATTGGTCGATCCCGGGACCTGAACGACGACACGGTAGCCGCCGTCGAGCCCGTCGGGCAATTCGAACGACGCGGTGCGGTCGTAAGCGTCGCCCGCGGCGAGGAAGCCGAGGTGATTGACGCTCCCCAGCGTGATCCGCCCCGTCCCGTCGGCGCGCTCCAGAAAGACCGTGTCGAACCAGTCGCCGTCGTTGGTCAGCCCGATTCCGCGGTTGGCGACACGCCAGGCGACGTCGATCGACGCGCCCGACATCGCGGCGGCGGGCACCGCGACGGTCTCGACGACCAGATCGGCCCAGGCCGTCGGCGATATGTCGAAATCGCCCGGCATCGCGGTGCGGTTCGCGTCCGCGCCGTTCTCGAACACCGTGTCGCCCGAATCCGCGCGGACGAACAGCGTGTAACGGCCGTAGAAGCCCGGCGGCAGGATCAGGTCGGCGCTGCCGCGATAGCTCTCCCCAACGCCGAGCGCGCCGGTGCGGACGACGCTGCCCAGCACGATGTCGTCGGCGTCGCCCAGCGTGTCGTCGCGCGAGGCGACGATCGTGTCGGTCCACGTCGACGTCGCGCCCGCGCCGGTGCCCGCGTTGGTCACCGTCCAGCCGATCGTCACCCGCGCCGGGTCCTGGATCGTCCGCGCCGGGCCGGTGACGCCGCTGACCACCAGATCGGCATAGGCGGCGAGCGTGACCGCCAGGTCCGCAGCCCCGACGTTGTTCGCCTCGCCCGCGCCCAGCTCGCGCACCGCGCCGCCGCTGTCGCTCGCCAGCAGCAGGCGATAGCCCCCCGTGGCGTCGATCGGCAGCACGACCGAGAGCAGACCCTCATAGTCCGCCCCGGCCGCGAGCCCTTCGGTGCGGGCGAGCTCGCCCAGCTTGACGTCGCCCGCCCCGATCACGCCGTCGCGCGACAGCCACAAGGTGTCGGTCCACCCCAGCCCCGGCGCGGTCGCGCCCGAGCCGTCGTTGCGCACTCGCCAGCGCACCTCCGTTGTCGTCCCGGACGTCGCGGTGCCCGGCCCGCTTACGAGATAGGGCACGAGGTCGGGATGGGTCAGCGTCAGCACCGACCCCGCGTTCAGATTGTCGGTCTCCTGCCCGCCCTCGAACACCTGCGACGCCTGATCCGCGCGGACCAGGATGCGGTACGCGCCGTCCGCCAGGTCGGGGACCACGACGGACTGCACCACCGTATAGCTCGCGCCCGGATCGAGGCTGAACGTCCGCGCGACCGTAGCGAGCGCGGTGCTGCTCGTCAGCGTCGTGCCCGCGCCGATCGCGATCCGGTCGCTCCACGGCGCGGTCGCGGCGACCGTGCCGGTGTTGCGGACGACGTAGCGGACCTCCACCGTTTGCCCCGGAACCGCGCCCGCGGGAACCTCCACGCTCTCGACCACCAGATTGGCGGACGGCGCCGCCTGGAGGACCACCGGCTGCGACGCGGCGCGGACGTTGTCGGCTTCCGCGCCGTTCTCGAACACCGCGACGCCTGCGTCGGTGACGACGAGCAGGCGATAGCTGCCGGTCCGCCCGTCCTGCACGCTGGCGTTGATAGAGACTGCGTAGCTCTCGCCCACCCCGAGCGGCGCGTCGCGGCGCACCTCGGCGAGAACCAGATCGCCCGCGTCGGGGGTGTCGTCGCTCGACAGCAGGACTCGGTCGACGAAGCCCGCCGCGGCGATCTCGCCGACGTTGCGCACCCGCCACGACACCGCGAACGTCCCGCCCCCGATCACCGGATCGGTCGGCCCGAACACCGCCTCGGTCGCGAGGTTAGCCGAAGGCGAGGTCAGCGTGATCGCGCGCGAGGGCGCGAAATTGTCCGCGCGCGTGTCGGGCTCGAGCACCGCGCCGCCCGCATCCGCGACCACGCTGATCCGATACCCCCCGACCAGCCCGGTCGGCAGCACGAAGCTCGCGCTCGCCGCATAGCTGCCGCCCGCCGCCAGCGGATCGGCGCGCGGAACTTCGGCGAGCGTCACGTCGTCGGCGTTGCCGAACACCCCATCGCTGCTCAGCACGACCCGGTCGACCCACCCCGACGTCGTCGCCGCGCCCGCGTTGGCGACGCTCCAGCCGACCGTGATCGTGTCGCCGCCGCGCGCGCTGTCGGGCGCGGTGATCCCGCTCGCGCGCAGGTCCGCATAGACCCGCGCCGCGACCGCGCCGGTCACCTCACGCGCGTTGTTCGCTTCCGCGTTGATCGCCGCTGCGACCTCGCGGACGGTTCCGCTCGCCCCGAATGCGCCCTGATCCGCGATCACCGTCACACGAAGGTCGCCGACCGCGCGCTGGCCCTGCGGCAGCGCGAAGGCGAAGCTGTGCGCCCGCGCCGCGCCCGCGGCGAGCCCCGCGGCGGTCGCGACCGCGGTGTCGAGCAGCACCTCGCCCGTGTCGACGTTGCGCACGAACACCCGGTTGCTCCACCCGCCGAGCGTCGCGGCGGTTCCCGCGTTGACCTCGTTCCAGGTCAGCTGAACCGTGTCGCCCGCCGACAGCGCCGCATTGGCGATCGCCAGGTCGGCGATCTGCAGATCGGGCGCGGAGATCGCGGTGACGCGCCCGGCGTTGTTGGTCTCGGCGGTGTCGGTCGGGTTGGCTTCGGCGAAGGCGTCGAGAATGTCGGTGGTGACGACGAACTCGAACGCGCCGGTGCCGACCAGCCCCGCGGGCCAGGCGAGCTGGTACGACCGGTCGCGCGATCCGTCCGCCGCCAGAGCGTCCGCCGCCGCGACGGTTGCGAGCGCGACCTGCTCGCCCGTGCTGGTGTTGCGCACCAGGATGCGCTCGCTCCACCCGGTCGGGGTTGCAAGCGTGCCCGCGTTGCGCGTCCGCCACGTCAGCGACACCGCCTCGCCCGGCCTCCAGCCCGACGCGGGCGACACCGCCAGCCCCTCGACCACCAGGTCGATGAAGGGCGCGAGCGCAGAGGCGACCTCGACCGCGGCGGTGTTGTTGGTCTCCGCCGTCCCCGTCGTGTTCGCCTCGCTGACGGTGTTGCCGACGTCGAGCGTGACGCTGAAGCTCAGCCGCCCCGCGCCGTCGTTGCCGCGCGGCAGGGCCAGCGTCGCCGCGCGCGCGCGGCTGCCGCCGGCGGCGATCGCGCCGCCGGGATCGTCGACCAGGATGTTGCCGATGATTTCGCCGGTGTCGAGGTTGCGGACGATGACGCGGTCGGACCACGTCGCCGCGGTCGGTCGCGTGCCGTCGTTGCGGACCGTCCAGCCCACCGTCACCGTCGCGCCCGACTGGATCGCCCCCGCCGCGCTGACGGTCACGTCGACCGGGCGCAGGTCGGGCGAGGGCGTCGATTCGGTGTCGATCACCACCGGCGCGGTCAGCGGGTTCTCGAACACGTTGAACCCGAAGGTCGACACCTGCGCCGCCGAGTAGATGCGCCCCTCGATCAGCAGCGTGTAGGTGCCCGCGTCCTTCAGCGTCAGCGTGTCGACATCGCCGAAGCCGGTGTAGAAGATCTGCTCGCCCGCCGGACCGATCAGCCGCCACGTCGCCGATCCGTTGGCGAAAGCCTGCACGTCGAAGAAGAAGCGTTGTCCCGCCGCGGCGGCGAAGCGATAGATCTCGGTTTCGGAGCCCGGGCTCAGCGTTCCCTCGACGCGGACGCCTGGGGTGATCGCGGTCGCCGCCGCCAGGTCCGACACCCGGATCGCGTAATCGGCCGCGGAGGTTCCGGTCGACGTGATCTTGAGCGTGTACGCCCCCGCGGGCGCGAGCAGCACGGGGTTCCCGTTCAGGTCGTAGCTGTCCGAACTGACGAAGTTGCGCGTCGCGACCTCGCCCTGCGGGCCGGTGAGCGTCCAGACGAGCGCGTTGTTCTGGGTGAGCGGGTCGACGTTGAGCAGCGTTGGGCGATCGAGCGTGAACGAAAGCAGCGCCGACTGCCGCGGCTGCGTCAGCGTGCCCGACGCGGTCGCGCCGAGCGTCAGCGCACCCTGCTGGTCGACGATCCGCGTCGCCTGGAAGCGATAGTCGGTCTTGCCCCCCGAATAGACCTCGCCTTCGAACAGCAGCGTATGGACGCCGGTCTTGGTCAGCGTCACCGGCCCCACGTCGGTGTAGTAATTGGTCAACGGGAAGGCGAGGCGGCCGTCGGGGTCGATCAGCTTCCATGTTCCGCTGCCGGTCACCGCCTGAATGTCGAACAGCATCCGGTCGCCCGCGGTCGCGGTGAAGGCGTAGAGGTCCGTCTCGCTCGCCGAATCGAGCGAACCGCTGGTCGGCGCGCCGAGCGCGAGCGGGGTCGCTGCGCCGAGATCCAGCATGCGGAACGCGTAATTGCCAGTGATCTCGCCGTCCGCATCGACCGTGACGACGTAATCGCCGGGCGCTGCGAAGAAGGCCGACGCATCGCTGCGATAGCCTGCGTCGGCGACATGGAACTGGCGCGTGTCGATCGTCCCCTCGGGGCCGGTGATCGTGTAGCGGAAGCGGCTGTCCTGGAGCAGGCTGTCGAACACCAGCCGCGTCGCGGCGGTCAGCGTGAAGCGGTGGCGGTCGCGCTCCCCCGGCTCCCCGATCGCGCCCGACACGGTCGCGCCGAGCGTCATCGCGGCGTCGTCGTCCGCGATATCGACCACCCGAAACGCGAGCGTCTGCGGCGCGGTGGTCCCGACCCGCCCCTCGATCAGCAGCGTGTAGCGCCCGGCGAGCGGCAGCACCGGCTCCTCGACGTCGTTGATCGCGGTCGGGCCGAACACCACGCGCCCGTCCGGGCCGATCAGCCGCCAGACGGGATCGCCCGATCCGCTCAGCCGGTCGAGAAACAGCTTCTGCCCCGCCGCCGCGTCGAAGCCGTAGAGCGCGGTGCGGTTGCCTGGGTCGAGCACCAGGTTTTGCGTCGCGTCGAACGCGATCGGCGTCGCCGCGGCGAGCGTGGCGAGGCGGAAGGCGTAGCTCCCCGTCGAAGCGCCGCTCGCCGATACGAGCACCTCGTACGCGCCCGGCGCGAGCATCATCACCGGGTTCGCGCCGTTGTTCGCGGAATCGGTCGCCGTGAAGCTGCGCGCGTCGCCGGTCTGGGTCGCGCCGACGATCTGCCAGCGCAACGCCGAATTGTTCGTCAGCGCGTCGAAGACGACCGCGGTCGACTGCGTGACGGTGAAGCTGTGGCGGTACACTCCGCCAGCGCGCTCGACCGCGCCGGTCACCGCGGTGTCGAAGGCGATCGGCGTCTGCGCGGCGGCGGGGGTCAGCGCGATCGCGACGTTGTCGACGTCCTGGTCCGCCGCCTGGCCCCCGGTCCGCCCGCTCAGCGCGACGCGGCTGTCGCCCTGCACGTCGAGCCCGGGGATGAACAGGTCGGTGACGACCTGCGCCGCCGCGCCGCCCGGCGGGGTCAGCTGAACGCTCAGCAGCGCGCCGCCCGCCGTGCGCTTGAGCACGACGCGCGCATGGTTCCACAAGGCGCTGTTGAGCGTCAGTCCTGGATCGGCGACCTCGGCGATCTTGCCGCCGTTCCAGTGGATCGACAGGTGGTTGGCGTTGACCTCGCCGTTGCTGAAGATGTCGAACCCGATGCCGAGCACCCCCGCGGCGTTGGGCTCCTCGCCCAGCAGCGGCCCCGCCCCTGCGGTCCCGTACAGCGCCGCCGGAAGCAGCGCGAACGCCATCCCGTCGGCGGTGCCGTTGATCCGGAAGTCCCAATCGGCCTGGAACACCTCCTGCGCGCCCGATCCGGTCGCGCTGAACGCCGCGGCGTTGTGCGTGCCGCCGTTGCTCCGCGAGGTGAGGCGCAGAAAGCTGCCCGTCGCGCCGCCGGGCGACACCGTGGCGGCGAACGCGCCGGTGTTGGTGAGCACATAGGGCAGCCCGGCGGCGTCGAAGGTCTGCGTCGTCGCGCCGTTCGCCGCGGGCTGCGGCGGAACCAGATAGGTGAAGCGGTAGTCGTTCGCCGCATCGACCGATCGCCGACCCTCTACCAGCAGGGTATAGACGCCCGCCGACCCGGCGGTCAGCACCCCCGTGTCGGCGATCCCGCTGGGCCCGAACACGAGCTGGCCTAGCGGATCGATCAGCCGCCAGCGGTTGTTGCCGTTGCCCGCCGCATCGACGTCGAACGCGAAGCGCATGCCCGCGCTCGCCTCGAACCGGTAGAGGTCGGTTTCGCGGCCCAGATTGTCGAGGCGGCGGATCACCGGAGCGTCGGCGACCAGCGCTTCGGCCGCCGCCAGGTCGAGCAGCCGGAAGGCGTAGTCGCCGGTGAAGTCGCCCGCCCCGTCGACGCTCAGCGTCCACGTCCCCGCGGCAAGATCGAGCGCGGTCGATCCGCCGATGTCGGCCCCGTCCGACTGGGTCAAGCTGCGCGCCGACACCACCGTGCCGCCCGGACCGGTAAGCGTCCAATTGACCCGGCCGTCGTCGGTGAGCGAGTCGAACACGACCCGCTTGGCCGCGTCCAGCGTGAAGCTGTAGCGGTCGATCTCGCCCGGCGTCGCCAGCACGGCGTCGACCCGCGCGCCGATCGTGAGCGCCGCGACGCCGGCCTGCATGGCCTGCGCGTTGAACGCGTAGGAGGCGACCCCGCCCTGCGACACCCGGCCTTCGACCAGCAGCGTGTACGTGCCGGTGAGAGTGAGCAGTTGCGCCTCGACGTCGGCGATCCCCGAGGGCCCGAACACCGGGTTGCCCGCCGGATCGATCAGCCGCCACCAGACGTCGCCTTCGCGGCCGAGCAGGTCGAAGAAGAAGCGCTCGCCCGCGTTCGCCGCGAAGCTGTACGCGGCGGTGCGGCTGCCGGGGGCGAGCTCGCCCTCCACGCGCGTGCCCGTCGCGAGCGGGGTCGCGCGCGCCAAGTCGGTCAGGCGGAAATTGAACCAGCCGGTCGCGTCGCCGTCCCCCGCGACGGTCAGCGTGTAGGCTCCCGCGGGCAGCTTCAGCACCGGATTGCCGCCGAAGTCCGCCGCATCCGACTGATCGAGCCGCCGCGCGTCGACGACCTTCCCTTCCGGTCCGACGAGCGTCCAGCGCAGCGCGGGATTGTCGGTCAGCGTGTCGAACACCGCGCGCGTCGGCTGCGAGAGCGTCAATCGATACGTCGCCTCGTTCCCCGGCGTCGCGATCCGCCCGGTGACGCCCTCGGCGTTGAGCGTCCGCACCGTCGTTCCCGCGGGGAGCGCGCCGTCGAAGGACAGCGCCAGCGCCAGCCCCGCCGCCCCCGCCGCGGGCGCCTGCGTCATCCCCGCCGCGATCTCCTCGGGGGTGCGCGCGACCGACCACAGCCGCACCTCGTCGACCGCGCCCTCGACCATCCCGAAGTGCGTGTCGGCGCGCAGCGCGTGGCCCACCAGGAACGGCAGCGTGCTGGAGGCGGCGGGAGTCTTGCGGATCGTGCGCGACGCCTGCTCGACGCCGTTTACATAGATTTTCAGCGTTCCCGCGGCCCGATCGCCGACGGCGGCCAGATGGACCCACTCGCCGGGCGTCACCATCCCGCCCGCGGTCTGCACCCCTTGTTCGGACGTGTCGGCGGTGGACGCGTACACCGCGCCGCTGCTGTTGACTGCGATGTAGTACGTGCCGTGATTGGCGTCGTTGTCGCCCTTCTGCGCGATCGTCGTCCAGGTGTCGGTGAAACGGTCGAGCTTGACCCAGCCTTCGACGGTGAAGCTGCCGGTCAGGTCGATCGCGGCGCTGTGCGCGGTCTCGACGTAATCGACCCCGCGCAGCGTCTGCGCCGCGCCGATCCTGCCCGTCTGGGTCACCGGCGCGGACGGGTTGGGCCCGTCGAGCGTGATCGCGATGCTCTCGTCGGCGACCGGATAGGCGACGAAGCGGTAATCGACCGGCCGGTCGTGCCACACCCGCCCTTCGACGAGCAGCGTGTACGTCCCCGAATAGGCGAGCGTCAGCGTGTCGATGTCGTCGAAGTGCGACGGCCCCAGCACCTGCCGCCCGAACGGATCGATCAGCCGCCACGACAGCCGGTCCGTGCCGCCGCCGGCAAGCAACTGACGATCGATGAACAGCCGGTCGCCCGCGGTCGCGGCGATCGCATAAGCGTCGGTCTCCCCGCTGGCGCTGATCTGGCCGGTGACCGGCGTCGCTCGCGCGATCGGCGTCGCGGAGGCGAGGTCGAGCACCCGAAACGCGAACGCCCCCGTCGCGTCGCCGTTCGCGTCGACGGTGACCGTGTAGGTGCCCGCCGCCGCCGCGAACGCCGGATTGCCGCCGCCGAACTCGAAACTGTCCGCGTTGCGCATGTTGCGCGACACCGCCAGGCCGTGCGGCCCTTCGACGGTGATCGTCATCGCGCCGTTGTCATGGAGCGAGTCGATCGCCAGCATCGTCGGCGCGGCGAGCGTGAAGGTGTAGCGCCGGGTGTCGCCCGCGGTCGCGATCCGGCCTTCCACCACTCCCGCGACGCCCGCCAGGTCGCGAACGATCGGCGTCGCGGCGGGATCGTCGAACGGCAGCCGCAGCCTCAGGGCGGCGTCCGGCGCGGGCGCGGCGAGCATGTTCGCGGCGATCTGCTCCGCGGTCCGCGCCCCCGCCCAAACACGCACCTCGTCCAGCGCGCCTTCGAACTTGCGGTAGCTGTCGTCCGCCTCCGGGGACCCGCCGACGAACAGCGGCGTCGCCGCGCTGCCCCGCGCCGGGCCGGTGCGCACCGCGCCCTGCACCGCCTGCACCCCGTCGAGGTAGATGCGCAAAGCCCCGGTGCTGCGCTCTATCACCGCCGCGACATGGGTCCACCGCCCGACCGGGACCGACCCGTTCAGCGTCCGGACCGATTGCTCGCCCGAAGCGTCGCGCGTGCCTAAGTAGATGTAGCCGTTGCTGTTGTACCAGACCGAATAGGTCCGCCCGCCCGCGTCATCGCCCTTGTAGACGATCGGCGACCAGGCGTCGGGCGCGCGGTCGGGGTTGATCCAGAATTCGACGGTCGCATCGCTGCGCAGGTCGAGAGCCGGGTCTGCGACGATCGCCTGCTCGTGCGAGCTCAGCGCCACCGCCGCCCCCAGCTTGCCCGCGGTTGCGAACGGTCCCGCGACGGCCCCGTCGAGCGGCAGCGCGGCGACGGTGTCGGTCGGCCGCTTGAGCGCGAAGCGATAGGCGCGCGTCTCGGCGGTGTCCCATACGCGGCCTTCGACAAGCACGACGTAGCGCCCGGTCAGCCCCGCGACGAACTCATGGTCGCCGACCCCGGCCGGACCGATCACCTGCCGCCCCGCCGGATCGATGACGCGCAGCGCGGCGTTGCCCGGCGCGGCGAGCACGTCCAGGAACAGCCGCTCGCCCGCGGTCGCATCGAAGCTGTAGGCGTCGGTCTCACGCGACGGCGTCAGCGCGGCGTCGACCACCGCTCCCGTCGTCACCGGGGCAGCCGCGGCGAGGTCGAGGAGGCGGAAGCGCGCCTCGCCGATTGCATCCCCGCTGCCGCTCACCGCCAGCACATACGCGCCCGCCGCCAGCGTGACGACCCGCTCGCCGCCGTCCTCGAACGAGTCCGAATAATAGAAATCGTCGGTCCGGACGACCCCGTCCGCCCCGCTCAGCGTCCACCGCAGCGACTGGTTGTCGGTCAGCGAATCCAGATAGACCCGCGTCTCGGCGGTCAGGGTGAAGCCGAGCCGCACCGTCTGCGCAGGCTTGGCGACCACGGCGCTGGTCACCACGCCCAAAGTCAGCGCGACCGGCGCGGGATCGACGACGCGGTCGAGCGCGAACTGATACGGCAGCTCGGCGCGCGCATCGCCGACCCGCCCTTCCACCAGGATGCGGTACGTCCCCGCGAGCAACGCGGTGAAGCTGCGGTCCTCGAAGCCGACCGGCCCGGTGACGTCGCGCCCCGCCGGATCGACCAGCCGCCACGACGCCGACCCCGGCACGGTGCGCGCGTTGAAGAAGAAGCGCTCGCCCGCGGCCGCTTGGAACGCGAACACGTCGCTTTCGCGCGCGGGCAGCAGCGAGCCGCTCGTCACCTCTCCCGCGCCCGCGATCACCGTGGCGGCGACGCCCAGGTCGAGCAGACGGAACGCATAGGCTCCCGTCGCGTCGCCGCTGCCCGACACGGTCAGCTCGTACGCGCCCGCCGCCGCGCGCAGCACGACGCCCCCGCCGCCTTCGTACGAATCGCCGCTCGACATGGTGCCCGAATCGACCAGTCCCGCCGGTCCGGTCAGCCGCCAGAGCAGCCGAGCCCCCGCGCCGAGCGAATCGAAGGCGAGCGTCGCGGCTTCGGCGAGCGTGAAGACATAGCGCCGGGTGTCGCCCGCGCGCTCCACCGCGCCCTCGATCCTCGCCCCGACGGTGAGCCCGACGGGCGCCGCGTCGACCGGCCGATTGATCGCAAAGGCGTAAGGCGCGCTCGCAGCGCCGTCCCAAGACCGGCCCTCGACCAGCAGGACATAGTCGCCCGCCGTTGCCGCCGTGAACGCGAAGTCGCCGAAGCCGCGCGGCCCGAGCACCTGGCGGCCGAGCGGGTCGATGATCCGCACCGATCCGTTGCCCACCGCTGTGCGCGAATCGAAGAAGAGCCGCTCGCCCGCGGCGGCGGTGAAGCGGTAGCTGTCCGTGGCGCTCGCGGGCGTCAGTTCGCCCTCGGTCAGGCTGTTGTCGCCCGCGATCGGCGTCGCCGCGCCCAGATCGAGCAGGCGGAAGGCGAAGTCGGCGGCATAGCCCGCCACCGCGATCCGATACGCGCCCGCCGCCGGCAGATCGATCGCGAGCGACGCGTAATTCTCGTACGAATCGGCGTAATAGAAGTCGCGCGTCGCCTCCACCCCGGCGGGACCGGTCAGCGTCCACGTCAGCCCGTATGCGCCGGTCAGCGAATCGAAATAGACGCGGGTCGGCTCCGCGATCTCCACCGTGAAATACTGGGTCTCGTCATCGGCGGCGATCGTCCCCTGCGCCGTGTCGCCCAGCGCCAGCGGCGTTCCCTCCGACAGATCATCGGGCGGCGTGTTCCCCTGGAAGTCGAGCGCGACGGTGAATTCGGCCGATCCCTCGCTGCCCGCCGCTCCCTCGATCAACAAAGTATACAGGCCCGTCGCCGACAGCGTCACCGCGGTCTCGCCCGCGAAATACGCCGGGCCCGCGACCAGGCGGCCGAACGGGTCAAGGATGCGCAAATAGCTCGCCTGCGAGAACGCGCCGGTGCGCGTGACGAGGATCTCGTCCCCGGCGGACGCGGAGAAGCGATAGGCGGCGGTCGCGCTCGCCGGGTCCAGGACGCCGTCGACCGGCGCGCCGAGCGGCAGATCCGCCGCGTCGGCCAGGTCGAGCAAGCGGAACGCATAATCGCCGGTGGGCGCCGCGGCGCTGTTCGCCGCGACCGCCAGCACGTAATCTCCCGCGGGCAGCGCCAGCAGCGTCGTGCCGCCGATCCCCGCCGCGTCCGACTGGCCGAACGGGCGCGACAGGACCTCGACGCCGCGCGGCCCGGTCAACGTCCACGCCAACCCGGACGGCGGCGACAGCGCGTCAAAGACGACCTGCGCCGCTTGCGTGAGGGTGAAGGCGTAACGGTCGGTCTGGCCCGGATCGATCGCGCCGCTGATCGTCTCGCCCGGCGTCATCGCCGCGCTCTGATCCGCCACGGCGACCACGCGCGCCGCGAAGGTGGCCGGGCCGCTGCTGTAATAGCCCCCCTCCACCGCGATGAAATAGTCGCCGTCGAGCGGCAGGTCGGTGAGCGCGAGATTGGCGAGGCCGCTCGGGCCCGACAGCAATGCGCCGTCGGGACGGTAGACGCGGACCGACAGGGCGTCGCCCGACAACGCGGTGAGCTGCAGGAACAGGTCTTCGCCGCGCATCGCCGCGACTCGGTACAGCCGCGTTTCGCTCGCGCGCGCAGGGGTCGCGGTCGCCAGCGCCGCGGTCGGCGACAGATCGACGGCTTGGGACCCCGCCCCTTCGTCGAGCCGCCAATAGCCGACCAGCCCCGCTTCCCCGCCGCCGAGCGGCCCCGCCATCGCCGCGGCGATCTCTTCCGCGGTGCGCGCGCGGCTCCAGATCCGCACCTCGTCGACCGCGCCGTTCCATGCGTAATTGGCGGTCGGTCCCGCCCCGATCGTCAGCGGAGCCGCGCTGTGATTGATCGGCTCGGCATAGGCCAGCTCGCCCGCGAGCACGCCGCCGACGTACAAGCGCAGCATCGCTCCGTCATAGGTGCCCGCGACATGCGTCCAGTCGGCCGCGGGCAGGGCCGCGGTGACCGCCGGGCCGTTCCACTGGTTGACGAAGAACCGGACCCGCCCGTCCGGCAGCCTGACCAGCCCGTATCCGTCGCTCCAGGACGTCGAGCTCGTCTTCATCACCGCGGCGTCATAGTCGCCGCTCGCCTCGGGCCGCAGCCACGCCTCGACGGTCAGCGCGGGGGGGCGAAGGGCCTCCACATCCGCGGCGATGAGGTGACGCCCGTCGACCGCCCGCCACGCGCGGTTCGTGGCGCCCGGCAGGCTCGCGTAATCCAGCGGCGCCCCGGCGACGCGCGCGCCCGCGATCGACGCATCGACATCGCCCAGCGTCCCGCCGAAGGTTTCGCCGCGAACGACCTGCGCCGCCGCCGCGAGATCCAGCAGGCGGAACCCGAACGAACCGCTGCGGTCCCCGATCGCCGACACCGCCAGGGTGTAGCTGCCTGCGGCGAGATCGAGCAGCGGATCGCCATTGAAGCCGTCGGATCCGCCGAAATGGCGATCGGCGACCACCGTCCCCTGCGGTCCGGTGAGCGTCCAGCGCAGGTCGTCCGAGCGGCTGAGCGCATCGAACAGCAGCCGAGCGGGCGCGGCGAGGTCGAACGTGTAGCGCGCGGTCCGCCCGGGTCCGCCGAGCGCGTCGAGCACCGCCGCGCCGACCGTCAGCGCCGCGACCTGATCGACCACCGGCTGAACGACGAAGCTGTAGTCGAAGCCTTCGCCCAGCCGGCCCTCGACCGCGATGGTATAGGTGCCCGCCTTGCCCAGCGTCAGCGTGCCCGAATCGTCGAAATAGTTCGGACCGACCAGCGCCTGGCCGTCGGGTCCGATCAGCCGCCAGCTCGGGTACGAGCCGCTCAGGCTCAGCCGGTCCATGTAGATGCGGTCGCCCGCCGCCGCATCGAAACGGTACAGGTCGGTCTCGCCCGACGTGATCGTGCCCGACACCGGGGTCGCCGACGTGATCGGCACGGCGTCCTGCAGGTCGAGCAGGCGAAAGGCATAGGCTCCGGTGGTGTCGCCCGCCCCGTCGATGGTCAGCGTATATTCGCCCACCGCGAGATCGAGCACGTTGGAGCCCGAAATGCCGAAGCTGTCCGAACTGCCGAAGCCCCGCGTCGTCACCACCTTGCCGTCGGGACCGGTCAGCGACCAGTTGATCGACGGCGATTGGCTCAGCGCGTCGAAGTAGAGCTTCTTGGCCTGCGTCAGCGAAAACGAGAAGCTGTCCGTTTCGCCCGGCACGTCCAGCGAACCGGTGATCGCGGCGACATCGGCGTTGAGCAGCAGCCGCGGCTCCAGCGGCTCCACCGTCATGCGCCGAGTCAGCATCGTGGAGGCGCGCAGCGCGGCGCGGCGGCGTTCGGCCGAAGTCTTGCGCAGTGAAGTCACGACGGGCTCCGGAACCAGAGACTCGCCGATTTGGCGCAGTTTGCGGCGCACGCTCCCCATCGCGGTATTGTCCCCGTGAATGCCCCGGGCCTGCGAGCGCCCTTTCCCGCTGCCCGACACCGATGCTTCTACGTGCATCCGTCGCTGAAACAAGAACAATATTGATCACATACGGCACAGATGAAGAGCATGACTGGCACCTTCTTGGGCGCGCATTATGCTTTTTCTTACTAGGGCGGCTCGCTTATCTCTTCGGCAGCTTGTTCCGTCTCGTTTGCGTACACCGACGGCCGTTGAGTCGAGGTCTTGATCTGGCGTCGGGGCGAGGTCTATGTCACGCAAATAGCTGGTTGAGGTCCGGCGCGGGGGGATGACGATGATCGCAATGCGGACGCTTCTGCTCGGTGCGGCAGGAATCGGCGTGGTCGCGCTCGGCGCTTACGCCATCGGCGGCGACGATGCGCCCGCGGTCGCCGCGCCTGCCGTGGCGCGCCCGGCCGTCTCGCCTGTCTCCGCGCCATCGGCTCAGCCGGCCCAGCCCGCGCCCCCGATCGACACGCCGGTCGCCGCCGCCGCGCGCCCCGCGGATTGCCTGATCGAGCCGAGCCAGGTGGTGAAGGTCAACACCTCGGTGGAGGGCATTGTCGGCTATGTCGCCGCCGATCGCGGCCAATTCGTCCGCCGGGGCCAGGTCGTCGCGCAGCTCCGCTCGGGGGTCGAGTCGGCGGGCCTCGCGGTCGCGCGCGCGCGCGCCGCCAACAGCTATGCGGTCGGCGCGGCGGAAAGCCGCGAACGCTATCTGGACGCCAAGCAGCAACGCAGCCAGCGGTTGAGCCGCTACATCGCCCGTGATGCGGTGGAGGAGGCGGAGGCGAACGCGCGCGCCGCGTCGATGCAGACCCGGGAGGCGGAGCTCGGCCGCCGGGTCGCGAGCCTGGAGTTCGCCCAGTCCCAGCGGCTGCTCGCCGAACGCACCGTCCGCAGCCCGATCGACGGCGTCGTCACGCAGCGCGCGATGGCGCCCGGCGAATATCGCGGTCCCGACGCCTCGCACATCCTCACGATCGCGCAGATCGATCCGCTGCATGTGGAGGTGTTCGCGCCGATCTCGCAACTGCGGACGGTCGCGATCGGCGACACCGCCTGGGTGATACCCGAGGACCCGGTCGGCGGGCGGTATCAGGCGCGGGTGAAGGTGATCGACCGCGTCTTCGACGCCGCCAGCGGCACCTTCGGCCTCCGCCTGTCGCTCCCCAATCCGGGCAACAAGCTTCCCGCGGGCCTGCGCTGCCGCATCGAGTTCGCGGCATGAGCGCCGCCCGCCTGCTCGCCGGCGCGGCGCTGCTGATCGCCGCGCCCGCGAACGCCGACACGCTGCGGGAGGCGATGGCGAAGGCGTATTCCACCAATCCGACCCTCACCGCCGCGCGCGCCGACCTGCGCGCGACCGACGAGAACGTGCCGATCGCGCGCGCCGCCGGGCGGCCCGAAGGCGCGGTGAACGGCAGCTACACCGAAAATTTCCTGAACAGCCCTGGCGTCCAGAACAGCTTCACCTCGCCCGAACGTCAGGTTGTGGGGCAGATCAACCTCACGGTGCCGCTGCTCACCTTCGGCGCGGTGCGCGGCGCGGTGCGCGCGGCGGAGCGGCGGGTCGAACAGGGCCGCTACAATCTGGCGGGAACAGAAGCGGACCTGTTCACCTCGGTGGTCGGCGCGTACATGGACGTGATCCGCGACGAGGCGGTGGTCGGGCTCAACCGGCAGAACGTCAGCGTGCTGGACGCCGCGCTGGTGTCGAACACCGAACGGTTCAAGGCGGGCGACCTCAACCCGACCGACGTGGCGCAGTCGCGCGCGCGCCTTTCCTTCGCCAACGCCCAGTTGCAAACAGCGCTGGCGCGGCTGATCTCCTCGCGCGAGAATTACATCCGCCTCGTCGGCAATCCGCCGGGCGTGCTCGAACCCCCGCCGCCGCTGCCGCCGCTGCCCGCCAGCGTTGATGAGGCGGTCGCGATCGCGATCCGGGACAACCCCAATCTGCTCGCGGCGCAAAAGGGCCGCGATGCGACCGCCCACGACATCCAGGTCGCCAATGCGTCGCGGATGCCGCGGGTCAACGGCGTGCTCGGCGGCAATTACTACGACTACCTCAATTCGCTGCGCGACAATCCGTTCTCGCGGACCTTCCAGGCGAGTTCGACCGCCTCGGTCGGGGTCGAGCTGCGCGTGCCCTTGTATCAGGGCGGCCGTCCCGCCGCGCAGGTCCGCCAGGCGCAGGCCCGTCGGAGCCAGGCGATCGAGCAGGTGTTCGAAGCCGAGCGCACCGTTATCGCGCAGACCCGGTCGGCGTTCGCGGTCTACCAATCGTCGCAAGAGGTGATCGCCTCGTCGGAGATCGGCGTCTCGTCGAACCGCGAATCGCTTGAGGGCGTGCGCGCGGAGAACAACGCCGGCACCCGCACCATCCTCGACGTCCTCAACGCCGAACAGGAATTGCTCAACAGCGAGGTCACCCGCGTCACCGCGATCCGCGACGCCTATGTCGCCGGGTTCGCGCTGCTCGCCGCGATGGGCCGTGCGGAGGCGCGCTTTCTCGGGCTCGACGGCGGCAGCCTCTACGATCCGGTCGCCAACTACAACCGGGTGCGCAACCGCATCTCCGATCACGGCGCCGACCCCGAACCGCAAGCCTCGGCGACAAGCACCAGCGGAACACCCGCGCAGGACGCGGCCGTCACCGCGCTCCCCAACCTGCCGACCACCCCCAGATAGCGGCTCCCGCGCGCAGCATTGCGGGGCGCGCGCGCATCGACCATGATCGCGCATCGACGGGGGAGAGGCTCATGGAACGATTTGCGGTCCGGAACGGCGCGAACACGATCAGCGTGCTCGCGGATGGACCCGTGGACAGCGCGGCGCCGCCGATCTTGTGCGTTCACGGCTGGCCCGAGCTCGCCTGGTCCTGGCGCCACCAGATCGCTCATTTCGCGGGGGAGGGACGCCGCATCGCCGCCATGGACGTCCGCGGCTATGGCGAAAGCAGCAAGCCCGCCGAGATCGCCGCCTACACCATGGCCGAACTCTGTTCCGATGTCGCCGCGGTGATCGACTCGCTCGGCGGCCGCGCGATCCTGTTCGGCCACGATTGGGGCGCGCCGATCGTCTGGCAGACCTCGCTGCGCCACGCCGACAAGGTGCTCGCGGTCGCGGGGTTGAGCGTCCCCTATGTGCCGATGAGCGACACCGCGTTCCTCGACGTGGTGCGCAAGCTCTACGCCGGCCGCTTCTTCTACCAGCTCTACTTTCAGGAGCCCGGCGTCGCTGAGGCGGAGTTCGAGGCCGACCCCGATGCGCTCGCCAAGATCTACCACGGCATCTCGGGCGCGGGCATCGCCGACTATGCGCGGCGGACCAAGGCCCCCGACGAAGGCTTCCTCACCGGCATGGCGATGCCGGAGGCGCTGCCCGCCTGGCTCCCGGCGACCGATCTCGCCATCTACAACGAAGCGTTCGCCGCGGGCGGGTGGACCGGACCGCTCAACCGCTACCGCGCGCAGGACCTCGACTTCGCCGAGCGCGGCGACGTCGTCGGCCGCCATGTCACGCAGCCCGCCGCCTTTATCGCGGGCACGCTCGATCCGGTCCGCTGGTTCGTCCCGAAGGTCGACGCCTATGCGAACGCGGGCGCGGCGTGCGACGACTTCCGCGGCACGACGCTGATCGAGGGCGCGGGCCATTGGGTGCAGCAGGAGGCCGCGCACGAGACCAACCTCGCGCTGGAGCGCTTCCTCGACGGGCTATGAGGCGCGTTCAGGCGACCGGCGGCAGCTTGTCCAGGTGCTTCTCCAGCGTGATCGGATAGTCGCG
>SXHP01000073.1 GCA_005773165.1 Sphingomonadales bacterium
ACGAGATAGAAGCGGACGTCGAACTGGCTGCGCGGATCCTCGAACGCCGGAAAGCCGCATTCATATTCGCTGAGCTTCTCAGGGGTCGGCTTGTGCGACCCCGTCAGCCGACCGACCGCCATCGGCAGGAACACGAACGCGCTCGACAGCAGCAGCGCCACGCCCAGGAACAGCAGGATCGGCAGATATTGCGACAGGTCGACCAAAAGGCTTCTCGCGGATGCGAACGGATGGGGGACGCTTTAGGCGCGCGGCCTATCACGGGCAAGGGTGAGAGGGTGTGAGAATCATTCGCAAGGTCGTGGCTTTCCGCTGTCCTACAGCCTCTTCAGCCGCTTAGGATCGGCCCGCTCTTTCTCACCGTCGGACCACGCTCTTTTGAGGGGTGATCGCCACGCGCGAAATTATGCGATTTGCGGCAACTTCGACAACTTCGGGGCACCGAACAGCGTTCTCGGCGTGACTTTCCGCTGACTTTCGGGTCCGCCGCTCAGCGAAGCGCCCCCGCCACCAGCTTGTGCAGCTTGGAATGGAGCGCATCGTTCGCCGCCAAGAACTCGTTGCGCTCCATCGCCCGGTCGCCGCCGCGGAAATCGGTGACGAAGCCTCCCGCTTCCTTGATCAGCAGCACGCCCGCGGCGACATCCCACGGCTTCAGCTGCGATTCCCAGAACGCGTCGTATCGCCCCGCCGCGACCCAGGCGAGGTCGAGCGCCGCCGATCCAAATCGGCGGATTCCCGCGACCTGCGGCGCCACCGCGCCGAAGATGCGGGTCCATTGCGCGAAGTCGCCATGTCCCATGAACGGAATGCCGGTCGCGACCAGCGCCTCGGACAGCTCGCGACGCGCCGAGACGCGCAAGCGCTCGGACTGGACCCAGGCCCCCCGGCCCTTCTCCGCCCAGAAGCTTTCGTCGGTCAGCGGCTGATAGATCAGCCCCGTCGTCACCTCGCGCTTGCCGTTCGCCAGCGGCTCCTCGACCGCGATCGTGATCGCGAAATGGGGAATACCGTGGAGGAAATGGCTGGTGCCGTCGAGCGGATCGACGATGAACCGCGGCTTGTTCGGATCGCCCGCGATCTCGCCGCGCTCCTCCATCAGAAAGCCCCAGTCGGGCCGCGCCTTGCTGAGTTCTTCGAAGATCGTCTGCTCGGCGCGCCGGTCGGCCATGCTGACGAAGTCGGCGGGCCCCTTGCGGCTCACCTGCAGCTGCTGAACCTCGTTGAAGTCGCGTCTGAGCCGCGGCGCGGCCTTGCGCGCCGCGCGCTCGATGACGGTCATGAGGCCGGAATGGGAGGGCATGGGTAAGCTCCAGACCCCTCTCCCACCGGGAGAGGGAGGGGCCCGCTCGGCGCAGCCGAGTGGGAAGGTGAGGGCGAGTGGAGCGGTCACCCTCACCCGACCTCGCTACGCTCGGCCACCCTCTCCCAAGGGGAGAGGGCAAGTAGATTTAATCCGCGCGCTTCACGTAAGTCTGCTCATACACATCCACAACGATCCGCGTCCCAGCGGCGATATGCGGCGGCACCATGATGCGGACCCCGTTGTCCAGGATCGCGGGCTTATAGCTCGAAGACGCCGTCTGCCCCTTCACCACCGCATCGGCCTCGACGATCGTCGCCTCGATCTGCGACGGCAGTTCGACCGAGATCGGGCGCTCGTCGTACAGCTCCAGCACCACGTCCATCCCGTCCTGCAGGAACGCCGCCGCATCGCCCAAAATGCCCGCGTCGAGCGTGATCTGCTCGTAGGTGTCCTTGTCCATGAAGGTCAGCGCGTCGCCGTCGCGGAACAGGAATTGGAAGTCCTTGGTGTCCAGCCGCACCCGCTCGACCGTCTCCGCCGATCGGAAGCGGACGTTGTTCTTGCGCCCGTCGATCAGGTTCTTCAGCTCGACCTGCATGTACGCGCCGCCCTTGCCGGGCTGCGTGTGCTGGATCTTGACCGCGCGCCAGATGCCGCCTTCATACTCAATGATGTTGCCGGGACGAATGTCCACGCCGCTGATCTTCATGTGTCCGAACCTGTGGAAAGAGCCTAAGCCGCGGGCCTTAGCGGGGCGGCCGTCCGCCCGCAAGCAGCGGGTAGGGGTTGACCGGCTCGCCCTGCCACCACTTCTCCCCCGCCCGCATCCGCGCGATCGCGAAATGGAGATGGGTGTTGCCCGGACCCGCATTGCCCGTGTCGCCGACGAAGCCCAGCGTCTCGCCGACCCGCACCGGCTTGCCCTCACGCACCCCCGGCGCATAGCCTGCGAGGTGCGCGTAATAATAGGTCCAGCCGCGGTCGGGAGAACGGACGTAGAGCGTCGTGCCGCCCGCCTCGCTTTCGAACAGCTTTTCGATCGTGCCCGGCGCCGCGGCGACGACGGGGGTTCCGCCCGCCGCCATGATGTCAATCGCCTGATGGTGCCGCGCGCCACCGCCGCGGCTCTGCCCCCAGGTGTCGACGAGCTGGGTGGGCTGCACGCCGACGACCGGCAGCATCAAGGCGGTCCCGCGCGGTGTTGACGGTTCGATCCGCGCCTTGACCCGCGCCACCGTCGATTGCTCGCTCGGCCCGAACGACAGCATTGACCCGAAGGCGAGCGCGGCCAGGACGATGACCGCGAGGATCGCCCAGCCGAACTTGGTCACCGCATCACGCCTGGAACAGCGCCGGCGTCCCCGCCTTGACCATCAGCGCCAGGCGGGCGGCGTCCCAGTTGGTCAGGCGGATGCAGCCGTTGCTTTCGGCGCGGCCGATCTGCTGCGGCTCGTTGGTGCCGTGGATGCCGTAATGCTCCTTGCTCAGGTCGATCCACACCACGCCGACCGGGTTGTTGGGTCCCGGTGGAACGATCGCGACGGGCTTGCTGTCGTTGACCTTCTTCAGGATCTTGGGATTCATCTTCCACTCGGGATTGTACGCGGGTCCGAGCACCTTCCACGAGCCGAGCGGCAGGGGATCGCTGCTGCTCCCCATCGTCGCCGAGAATTGCGCGACGAGCTTGCCGCTTTTGTCGAGCACGCGCAGCACCCCGTCGGATTTGTCGACGACGATCTTCGCACCAGCAGGCTGTCGCGCGTCGACGTTGAGGCTGTTCAGCGTCGCACGGAACGTTTGAGGCAGCTTATCATCATACGAGCGGGACGAGGGCAGCGCGTTGGGGAACACCAGCTTGCTCCCGGGCGCGAGCTTCGTGTCCGCGGGGTTGAGCGCGACCAGCGTCGCGGGCGTGGTGTGGAACATCTCCGCCAGCTTCTCGATCGGCGTTCGATACGCCAGCGCCGGCAGCTTCGCCTGCTCGGCATAGTCCTTGGGGATCGGGTTGACATACGGTCCGGCCAGAACCCGCTCGTTGAGTTCGAGCGTCACCGTCGGCCGGACGCTGCGATAGGCGTGGAGCGCACGCAGCGTCGCCGCGTCCGCCTCACCCGTCTCGGGCAGGCCACGGCTCTCCTGAAAGCCGCGCAACGCCGCCTTCAGCGACTCGCCACCCTTGCCGTCGATCACGCCCGGCCCGAAGCCCAGCTTGTCCAGGAGCACCTGGACGTGGAGGATGTTGCGGTCGACCGTCGGGGCGGGTTTGGGCTGCTGGGCGGAGGTCGCGAGCGGCACGGCGCCAAGGGCGAGGACCGCCGCGATCGTCAGGGGCTTCAACAAGGGGTGATCTCCGAACAGTTACGCTGGCGGCATAACGGCCCGACGGTCGGTTGTTTCCCGGCGATCAGCCGAGCGCCTCCGCGAACGCCCGCACCGCGGCCGCCTCATCCCCGCCCCACACCGCCTGGCTCGCCGCGACGAAGTCCGCCCCCGCCGCCGCCAGCGCCGCCGCATTGTCGGGCGTAACCCCGCCGATCGCGACGCACGGTATCTCGAACAGCGTCGACCACCATGACAGGATCACCGGCTTGGGCCGATGCGTCACGACCTTGGTCGTCGTGGAGAAGAAGCTGCCGAACGCGACATAATCCGCCCCAGCCTCTCCCGCCTCCATCGCGAGGTGGCGGCTGTCGTGGCACGTCACCCCGATCTGCGCCTGCGGGCCGAGGACGCCGCGCGCCTCGCGCGGATCGCCGTCGTCCTGCCCCAGATGCACCCCGTCCGCCCCCAGCCGCTTGGCGAGCGCGACCGAATCGTTGACGATGAACGCCACATCCTTGTCCGCGCAAATACGCTGCAACGGCTCCGCCAGTCGAGCCGCCTCATGCTGGTCGACACCCTTGACCCGGAGCTGGAATGCCGCGACCGGCCCGGCATTGAGCGCCCGAGCAAGCCGGTCAGGAAATGCGCCGCTCACGTCGAGCGGCGAGATCAGGTAGAGCTGGCAGGGTGGCCGCTTGAGATCGCGAACGAACGACGCGGCGAAATCGGGGTCAAGCGGCCCGAGCGGGTCGTCCTCCGTCACTCCTCGCCCCTATTCTTCGTTCTTATAGATCGACACCAGCTTGGCGAGCATCGCGAGCGCCTCGTCGCGCTGGCTCTGGAAGGTGTTGCGGCCGATGATCGACCCG
>SXHP01000074.1 GCA_005773165.1 Sphingomonadales bacterium
CACGTCCTTGGCGCGGTCGGTGATCTGCATCGTGCCGTCGGGGTGAAGCGCGGCGACGTCGCCGGTGTCGAACCAGCCGTCGGCGTCGATCGCGTCCTCGTCCGCGCGAAAATAGCGTTTGACGATCCACGGCCCCCGGCATTGCAGCCGCCCGGTCGCGACGCCGTCACGCGGCTGCTCACTATCCTCGTCGTCGACGATGCGCAGCTCGACCCCGAACGGCACGCGCCCTTGCATCGCGACCTGATCGACCTGCTGATCGAACGTCAGCTCATCCCAATCGGGCGAACGCGCGCCCATCGTGCCGATCGGCGACGTCTCGGTCATGCCCCAGGCGTGGTTCACCCGAATGCCCATCCGCATCAGCCGCTCGATCATCGCCCGCGGCGCGGCCGAGCCGCCGATGGTCACGAGCTGGAGATGCTCGGGCGCGACGCCGGTCGCGTCGATGTGCGCGAACATGCCGAGCCATACCGTCGGCACCCCCGCCGAATGCGTCACCTTCTCGCGGTTCATCAGGTCGCAAAGCACCGCGGGCTCATTGACCGCGGAAAAGACGATCTTCAGCCCCGCCGCCGCCGCCGCGAAGGGAAGGCCCCAGGCCGCGGCATGGAACAGCGGCACGATCGGCAGCACCACCGACCGGGTCGACAGGTCGAACACAGCGGGCTGAAGCTCCGCCATGGCATGGATCAGGGTCGAGCGATGCGTATACAGCACGCCCTTGGGGTTGCCGGTCGTGCCGCTGGTGTAGCAGAGCATGCACGGCTCGCGCTCGTCGCCTTCGACCCAGGTGTAATCGCCCGGCTGCGCGTCGACGAGGGCTCGGAAGCTCTCTGCACCCTCTCCGTCGAAAGCGACAAAGCGCTCGATCGTCGTCCAGCGTTCGCGCAGCCTGTCGACGATCGGCTGGAACGCCTTGTCATAGAACAGGACTTTGTCCTCGGCGTGGTTCGCGATGTAGACGAGCTGGTCGTCGAACAGCCGCGGGTTGATCGTGTGGATCACCCCGCCCATCCCGATCGCGCCGTACCAGGCGGCGAGGTGATGAGCATGGTTCATCGCAAGCGTCGCGATCCGGTCGCCCGGTTTGCAGCCGTAGCTCTCCAGCAGCCGCGCCACACGACGCGCGTCGGCGGCGATGCCGGCCCAGTCGCTCCTGCTCTCCGACCCGTCGGCCCAGCGGGTGACGATCTCGCGGCGCCCATGCTCGCGCTCGGCATGATCAAGCAGGCGGGGCACGCGAAGCTCGAAATCCTGCATGGTGCCCAACATACGCGCGCTCTCCCGGTAACCTAGCCGACGAGCTGCAGCCGCGTTTCGCTGTTCCTGAGCTCGACCTTTGCGACACCGTGCAACGCCTCGATCGCGTCCGCAAGCTCGGCGTCGAGGCGATAGTCGCGGCCGAGCAGCAAGGTCGCCTCCCCGCCCCCCGGCAACGGCGCCACCGCGCGCACCTCGCCGCGCGCGCCGCGATGCTCGTCGAGCAGCGCGGCGAGCGGCCTGAAGGCCACCGGATCGGCGATCGTCACCTCGACGACGAAGCGCGCGGTCGCGGCCAGCGTCTCGAACGGCTGGATCCGCTTCACCGTCACGCGGGGCGCGTCCTCGCCCGGGCGGCGGTCGAGCTCGACGGTCGCCAGGCCGCAGCCGCCCAGACGTGCGGCCTCCTCCAGATCCTTGGCGACCGCGTCGTCGAAACAGGTGGCGACGAACTGCCCGCTTGCGTCGGACAACTGCGCCATCATGTAGCGCTTCCCGCGCGCGGAGGTCCGCCAGCGCGCCTCCTCGACCAGCACCGCCATCACCGCGCCCGCGCGGGTGCCGTCGTCGGGGATCGCGAGCTCGGCCAGCGCGGAAAAGGCGCGCGCGCCGTGCATGCGGGCGAGATGCGCGTGACGGTCGACGGGGTGCGCGGAAAAATAGAAGCCGAACGCCTCCTTCTCCTGCGCCATGCGGTCGCTCAAGGACCAACGTGCGGACTGCGGCAGGCGGATCGCGTCGCCCGCGGGCTCCGCCTCGCCGAACAGCCCGCCCTGGCCGCTCGTCTTCGCCTCGTGGGTACGCGCGGCGACCGCAAGAAGGGTTTCCGACACCGCATGGACGCCCGCGCGGTTGGAATCGAGCGCATCGAACGCGCCCGCCGCGGCGAGCGTCTCCAACTGGCGCTTGTTGAGCAGCCGCGGGTCGACGCGGTGCGCGAGATCGTCAAGGGACTTGAACGCGCCGTTCGCGGAGCGCTCTGCGACGAGCCGGTCCATCGCGCCTTCGCCGACCGACTTGAGCGCGCCGAGCGCGTAGCGAACCGCAAGGCCTTCGCTTGCGGCTTCGACGTCGAACTCCGCCTGGCCCCGATTGATGCACGGCGGCAGCAGCGCGATGCCCATCCGCCGGGCGTCCTCGACAAACACCCCCAGCTTGTCGGTCAGCGCCATGTCATAGCACATCGACGCGGCATAGAATTCGTGGGGGTGATGCGCCTTCAGCCAGGCGGTCTGATAGGCGAGCAAGGCGTAGGCGGCGGCGTGGCTTTTATTGAAGCCATAGCCCGCGAACTTGTCGATCAAGTCGAACAGCTCGTTGGCCTTGGCCGTAGGGATGCCGTTCGCGGCCGCGCAGCCCTCGACGAAGGTCGCCCGCTGGGCGTCCATTTCGGCCTTGATCTTCTTGCCCATCGCCCGGCGGAGC
>SXHP01000075.1 GCA_005773165.1 Sphingomonadales bacterium
CCAGCCGCGCGAAGATCGAGATCAGCGACGCGCCGAACGCGAGCGCGGTCAGGGCTTCGACGATGACGCGGTCGTTGGGGGCGTGGCCCGCGGGGCCGACGAGATACCAGAAGAAGCCGCTGATCGCGAGCAGCCCCAGGCCCGCCACGAGCATGCCCGTCACCGCGCCCGAGCGGAACGCAGTGGTCAGCCCGCCCTGAAGCGAGGTGCGCGCGGCCTCCGCGGTGCGGACGTTGGCGCGGACCGAGATGTTCATGCCGACATAACCTGCGACGCCCGAGAGCACCGCGCCGACGACGAAGCCGACGGTGGAGATGAAGTCGAGCGTGACCGCCAGGATCACCGCGACGACGACGCCGACGACCGCGATGGTGGTGTACTGGCGGCCGAGATACGCCTTGGCGCCCTCCTGGATCGCGCTCGCGATGTCCTGCATCTTCGCGTCGCCCGCCGATTGGGCGAGCACCTGGCGGCTGGTGATGAACCCGTAGAGCACGGCGACAAGGCCGCAGAGTATCGCGATGTAGACGGTTGTCATCCGGTTCCCCCTCCTGTGGGCGCGGCGCCCGCTGTTTGCGGGTCACACGCGGATGTGCGCGAACCTATCAGGGCGCGGGGGATGCGCAAGCGTGCTCGAAGCCGAGCCTTTCGGGGAGCGGGACGGGGCCCCCGCAATGGTGGAGGCTGAGGCCCGCGCCGGGGGCGAAGCGGCCGACCGCGGCGGCGGGGACGGGGGGCGTGAAGCCGGGCGGGGCGGCGAAGAGGAGCTGGTAATCGTCGCCCGCGGTCGCCGCGGTCAACGCGTCGCCGCCGTGGGCTTGATAGGCCGGAGAAAGCGGGACTGCGCCGAGGTCGATCGCGACCGCAAGGCCGCTCGCCGCGGCCATGCGGCCGGCGTCGATGAGGAGGCCGTCGGACACGTCCATCATCGCATGGACTTGGCGGGCGAGCGCGCGGCCGTCGGCGAGGCGCGGGACGGGACGGCGGTAGGCGGCGAGGAGTTCGGCGGGCCCTTGAACCCCTTGGGCGATGGCGAGCCCCGCACCGGCATCGCCGATCGTGCCGGTGACCCAGAGGGTGTCGCCCGCCTTCGCTCCGCTGCGGGGTGGAGCGGCGGCGTCGCTGCCGAAAGCGGTGAGGGTGAGAACGCTGGGAGCGCCGGGCGGCAGCGACACGGTGTCGCCGCCGATCAGCCGCGCGGCGAAGGTGCGCAGCGCTTCGTCGAACCCGGCGAGAAAGGCGCGGTCCCAGGCGTCGTCGCGCAGGGGGTAGTTGAGGAGGACGCCCTCGACGGTTGCGCCTTTGGCGGCGAGATCGGACAGGTTGGTCGCCAGCAGCTTCCAGGCGACGTCTTGCGGCGGGTCTAGGGCAAGGAAGTGGACGCCCTCGACCAGGGTGTCGGTGGTGATGACGAGGTTGGACAGGACCGCCGTGTCGTCGGTCAGCCCGCCCGCGCCGGAGTGCAGCGGTAGCTTGCGGAGGGCGGCAAGGAATTCAGCCTCGGTCAGCGCGACGGCGCTCCATCTCCTCGTGGAAGATGCGATGGTCGCGACGCACCGACAGCCACAACGCGCCGAGGCCCCCCATAGTTGTCAGGAAAATCATGCCCGAGACGATGTAGAGCGCTTCGACGTTGAGGTTCATCGCTCCGTCTCCTTCAATGCCGCTTCGATAACATCGACCGAATGGTCGAACTCGGCAATTTGCCTATCCAGATAGACCAAGAACATAGTGCTCACGACGAACACGAGCAAGGCCGACACCGCGATGACCGCTACCGGCCAGTTCACCTGACCGTTGAGGAGCAGCAGCAAGGTGGCCGTCAGCAGGGAGCCTCCGCCCAGCTTAGCGCCCGAGTCCGCCAGGCGTACGATCGCCTGCGTTCGCCGCGAGAGCCGCCGGAAGTCGGCCGCCTCATCGCGGCGGCGAAGGCGAACAGCGGCGCGTTCGGTATCGGCGGCGGCGGCGAGATGGCCGGCGACTTCGGCGGCGGAGCCGGGGTGGTCCGGACCACGCAGCAGCCTCAACCCCGCACGCCCTTTGCGATGCCGTCGAGCAGCCCGTTGACGAAGCCCTTCTCGCGCTTGTCGTAGAAGGCGTCGGCGACGTCGAGATATTCGGTGATCACCACGCCGACCGGCACGTCCTTGCGCGCCAGCAATTCGTAGGTTCCGGCGCGCAGGATCGCCTTCATCGGCTTGTCGAGACGGGCGAGGGTCCAGCCGCTCGCCAGCTTGCCCTCGATCAGCGCGTCGATCTCGGCCTGGCGGGCATGCGCGCCGGTGACGAGGTCGTCGAAGAAGTCGATGTCGGCGTCGGCATATTCGACGTCCTCGATCGTCGCGCCGAGGCGGTGGTGGTGGAATTCGTGGAGGAGCGCGGGCATCGCGGTGCCCTCCATCTCGTGCTGGTAGCGCGCCTGGACGGCGGCGAGCCGCGCGGCGGCGCGCGCGGGAGTGCGGGGGGGGGGCTTGGGCATAAGGCGCGGCATGTAGGGGAGGGGCGTTATCGCGTCGAGGGCGGGAGGCCTTGTTTCACGCGAAGGCGCGAAGGCGCGAAGAGAAGAAGGTTTGTTCGCGCGGAGGCGCGGAGACGCGGAGGGGTTGAGCCCCGGACTGAGATTGTCCTTCGAGCTGCGGACGATGGTCGCGGAGCCCTGCGGGCTCGCAAGCCCGAGCGCCGCAGGCCTCATCACCTTTTGTATTCTTCTCCGCGTCTCCGCGCCTCTGCGCGAACACATCTTCTTCGCGCCTTCGCGCCTTTGCGTGAACCTACCTGTTCAGCCGCATTCTCAGCGCGACCGATTTCGCGTGTGCGGGCAGTCCCTCAGCGTTCGCCAGCGCGACAGTCGCGGGGCCAAGCTCAGCCAGCGCGGTTTCGTTCAGCCCCAGGAAGCTCGTGCGCTTCATAAAGTCCAGCACGCTCAATCCGCTGGCGAAGCGGGCTCGGCGGCCGGTGGGGAGGACGTGGTTGGGGCCGGCTACATAGTCGCCGATTGCTTCGGGGGTGTGGCGGCCGAGGAAGACGCTGCCGGCGTGGCGGATGCGGTCGAAGAGGGGTTGGGGGTCGTCGACTGCGAGTTGGAGGTGTTCGGGAGCTAGGCGGTCGATTAGGGGACACGCGTCCTCCAGCCGCTCGACGATAACGATCGCGCCATTGGCGTCCCAGGCGGCGCGCGCGGTCGCGGCGGTCGCCAACTCAACAATCTGGCGGTCGACCGCTTCGGCTACCGCGTCGGCGAGATCCGTGTCGTCGGTGAACAGGATGGATTGCGTGGTGACGTCGTGCTCGGCCTGGCTCAAGAGGTCGGCGGCGATCCAGTCGGCGGGGTTCTTCGCATCCGCGACGACGACGATCTCGCTCGGCCCTGCGACCATGTCGATGCCGACGACGCCGTACAGCTGGCGCTTGGCCTCCGCGACCCAGGCGTTGCCGGGGCCGGTGACGACGTCGACCGGCGCGATCCGGCCCGCGCCGTAGGCGAAGGCGGCGATCGCCTGCGCGCCGCCGACGCGCCAGATCTCGTCCACCCCCGCGAGGTGCGCGGCGGCGAGGACGAGCCCGTTGATCTCGCCGTTCGGGGTCGGCGTCGCCATCGCGATGCGTTCGACGGCCGCTACCTTGGCGGGGAGGGCGTTCATCAGCAGCGACGAGGGATAGGCCGCGCGGCCGCCGGGGACGTAGAGCCCCGCCGCATCGACCGCGCGCCAGCGGGCGCCGAGGCGGACGCCTGCGCTGTCGGTGAAGTCGCTGTCCTGGGGGAGCTGCTTCTCGTGGTAGGCGCGGATGCGGTTCGCCGCGAGCTCGAGCGCGGCGCGGAGCTCTGGTTCGAGCGCGTCGAAGGCGCGGGCGCAGGTCGCGGGTTCGATCCGCCAGCCGCTTTCGTCGAGGTCGTGGCGATCGAGCTTCTGCGTGAAGGCGCGGACCGCGGCTTCGCCCTGGTCGCGGACGCTGCGGATGATCGCGGCGACATCGCGGGCGACGTCGGTGTCGGTTTCGCGGCGGGCGTTCACCAGCGCTTCGAACTGTTGCGCGAAGCCGGGGTCGCGGGTGTCGAGGCGGATCAAATTTCCCTCCCGCTTGCGGGAGGGGTTAGGGGAGGGTGTGTCGCCCCCGCAACGTGCGCGGACAGGCCCTCCCCCGACCCCTCCCGCAAGCGGGAGGGGAGATCAGCCACCGCACGGCGGAACGCTTCGACCAGCGGGACCACCCGGGCGCGGGTCTTCATCGCGGCGCGGTTGACGACCAGGCGCGAGGTCACCTCGGCGATGACCTCGACCTCGACCAGCCCGTTCTCCTTCAGCGTGCGCCCTGAAGACACCAGGTCGACGATCCGCGGCGCCAAGCCCAGCGTGGGGGCGAGCTCCATCGCGCCGTTGAGCTTGACGCATTCCGCTTGCACCCCGCGCGCGGCGAAGTGACGGGCGGTGATGCCCGGATATTTGGTCGCGACGCGGACGTGGCTCCAGCCGCGGGGATCGTCCGCGGCCGCCATGTCGGCGGGCTCGGCGACCGAGATGCGGCAATGGCCGATGCCGAGGTCCACCGGCGCGTACAGTTCCGAATAGCCGAATTCGGCGAGCACGTCCGACCCGACGATGCCGAGCTGCGCCGCGCCATGCGCGACGAAGGTGGCGACGTCGAACGCGCGGACGCGGATCAGCTCGATGCCGGGATCGTCGGTGGTGAAGCGAAGCGCGCGGCTCCCCTCGTCGCCGAACGCGGGTTCGGGGCGGACGCCCGCGGCGGCGAGGAGGGGCAGCGCCTCTTCGAGGATGCGCCCCTTGGGCACCGCGATGATGATGGGATCGGCCGACACGTCGCGGGCTTTACGGATGCCCCGGGTATGGCGCAACACATGGCCGATGGCCGACGAGCACGCCAACCGCGAGTCGTTCCGCATCCAGGCGGGCTATTGCGAGGCGATGGCCGCGCCGGTCACCGCACGCGTGTGCCGGGGGCTCGCCGACGGGCTGACGCGCGAGACGCGGGTCGGCGCGCGGGCGCTCGACTGGGCGGGGGAGCCGGTCGCCGACGCGCTGGCGCTGCGCTTGGTCGGCGGATTCCATGCGCTGCACCGGGCGCGGGTCGACGCGGCGCTGTCGGCGGTGTTCGAGGGGCGAACGACCGAGGGCGTCGCGGAGGTGCTGACCGGGGCGCTGCGGCGGCACGACGCGGCGCTGCTGCCCTGGCTCGACGGACCGCCGCAGACCAACGAGGCGGGACGGTCGGCGGGGTTGATGACCGGGCTGCTCCATCTGGCTGAGCGGTTCGGGCCGCGAGTCGAGCTGATCGAGATCGGATCGAGCGCGGGATTGAACCTGCTGATCGACCGGTTCCGGTTCGATCTGGGCGGCGTGGGCGCGGGGCCGGACGACGCGCCGCTTGCGATCGTCCCTGCGTGGCGAGGGGTTCCGCCGCCGCGCGCGCCGGTCGAGATCGTCTCGGTCCGCGGGGTCGACATCGCGCCGGTCGACGTGCGTGATCCGGTGGAGGCGGCGCGGCTGGAGGCCTATTGCTGGGTGGAGGCGGCCGAGCGGCTCGCGCGATTGGAGACCGCGATCGCGCTGGTCCGCGAGCACGGCGTGTCCCTGGAGCAGGGCGACGCCGCGGATTGGGTGGAGGCGCGGCTGACCGAACCGCAGGAGGCCGGGGTGACGCGGGTGCTGATCCATTCGGTCGTCTGGCAATATATTCCCGCCGAGCGCCGCGAGCGCATCCGCGCGGCGATGGAGGAAGCGGGCGCTCGCGCGACGGCCGAACGCCCGCTCGGCTGGGTGATGATGGAGCCCGACCGCGACCTCCACCGGCACGAGGTTCGGGTGCGCGGGTGGCCGGGCGGGACGCCGATGGAGCTGGTCGCGCTCACCCACGCGCACGGTGCCTGGGTCGAAGGGCTCGCCCCGCCGTTTGGAACGCGCGACTATGTGATGCGGCGCGGGCCCTATGAAGGCTGAGGCGGCTGATCGGCCCTGGAGGGGCTGGTGAACACGTCCTCGATCCGTAGTTCGAGCAGTTCGGCGATCCTGAACGCGAGCGGCAATGAGGGATCATAGCGTCCGGTCTCGATCGCGTTGACGCTCTGGCGCGAGACCTCGAGCCGTTCGGCCAGCTCCGACTGGCTCCAGCCACGTTCGGCGCGGAGCGCCTTCAGGCTGTTCTTCATGCGGTCCGCTCGCGCGAAAGCCGGTTGACGACTGCGCCGACGCCCTGACCGACGAACCAGATCACCGCGATCCAGTAAGCGTCGAAATGGCCGACCAGGTCGAAGCTCTCCAGAAAGCCCCAGGCGGTGGCGACGCTGAGCGCGAGGCCGCTGGCGATGAGCGTCTGCCGCACGGTGAGGAGCCGGATGTATTCGTCGCGCTCCTCGACCAGATAGCGCCCGATCGCGGCGAAGACGCCGATGATCGGCAGCGCGGGCAGGATCGCGACGGCGTAGGCGAGCGGCCCCGCCAAATTGTATCGCTTCATGGCGATCTGCGCCGCGAACAGCAGCGCGACATAGGCGATGCAGAGCACAAGCACCGTGCGGTTGTAGCGTCGGATCGCGTCTTTGCGTGTCATGTGAGCCTCCTTCGGTGTGAAGGACGCTTTACATGTAAAGTTCGCTTTACGTCAAGCGTGCTTTACTTAGCACCGTCGACGCCCCAGCGCCGCATCGCCGCGATCACCGCGTCGGGCTTCTCCCACGGGACGAAATGCCCCGCGTCGACCTTCTCGATCGTGAGGTCGGGAACGTAAGGCGCGAGGTCGAGCTGCGAGGGCAGCAGCGCGGTGTCGCGCATGCCCCAGACGACCAGCGTCGGCTGGGTCACCGGGGGGAAGGGCGCGTCGAGGAAGGCGGGGCGGGGCGGGTCCTCGTCGGGGGCGGGGACCACGATGCCGCTTGCGCGGTACCAGTTGAGCATCGCGGTCATCGCGCCGGGTTGCGACCATTCGTCGAGGTACGCCGCCTTGTCCGGCCCTGCGATCGCGCGGGTGACGTGGTGCGCGAAGGTGCTGCCGAGAAACGCCTCCAGGCCGTTGCCGGTCAGCCCCTTGTCGATCGACGTGTCGCGGAAGCGGCGGATGTACTGGCTCGCCTTGCGCTGATCGGGGTCGTCGAAGATCGTGCGCTGGAAAACGAACGGATGCGGGGCGTTGACGATCACCAGCCGCGCGACCCGATGGGGATGGCCGAGCGCCGCCATCCACGCGACCGCGCCGCCCCAGTCGTGCCCGACCAGGGTGAAGCGGTCGATGCCGAGCGCGTCGGCGAGCGCGAGCAGGTCGGCGACGATCTTGCCGGCGGCATAAGCCTCGACGCCCTCGGGCTTGGACGAGCGCGCATAGCCGCGCTGGTCGGGCGCGACGACGAAATGGTCGCGCGCGAGATCGGGGACGATGCGGCGCCAGGTGCGGTGCGATTCGGGAAAGCCGTGAAGCAGGATCACCGGCGGCGCGGCGCGGTCGCCCGCGAGCTGGACGTCGAGCTCGACTCCGGTCGAAAGCGCGATGCGGCGAAGGTCGGTCATGCTGCTGCTCCTGCGGGCGCGGTCGCGTCGAGAAGGTCGAGGATGTCGGCCGGGTAGATCAGCTCGTCATGACGCGCGATCTCGTCGCGGGTGAACCAGCGCCAGCCGGTCATCACCCTCTGCTCCAGCGTGGTCAGCGCGGCATGGGCGACGTCGTGCGCGGCCACGTCGACGCGGAAATAGCGCTCGTCGGCGGTGACCTCGACGCCCTCGAAGGTCAGGAAGTCGGCGGTCCGCTGCGCGACCTGGGGACCGCAGTCGCGGTCGAGGCCGACCTCCTCCCACAATTCGCGGCGCGCGGCCGCCTCAAACGTCTCGCCGGGATCGACCGCGCCGCCGGGGGTGCACCAGAGCGGGGGGCGGTCGGCGGGGGCGAAGCGCATCAGCAGCACCCGCGCGCGGGCGTCGACGAGCAGGATGCGCGCGGCCGGGCGCGGAACCCGCGCGGTCACTCGCCGTCGAGCTCGGGGTATCGGCGGAAAATGCCGCGTTCGTTGAACGGGATGCGGCGGTCGCTGCGGAGATAGGCGCGAACGGCGGGCAGGTCGGCGACCATCGCGTGAATGAGCATCAGCCTCGGAAAGCCGGGCTCCAGCGTCGCCATCCGCCTGGGGAACATGTGGCGGAGGCCCTCGACCAGCTGGAACAGCGAGCAATCGGCGGGGCTCCAGCGGTGATCGATCAGCCATTCGCCCGGATTGCTGCCGGCGGCATGTTCGAAATGCGCCAGGAACCGGGGCAGCCGCTCATCGCGAAACCGCACGGCGGCGCCCGCGGCCTCGCGCGGCTGGTCCTGGTACCGGCTGCCCGGTCCGGCCGGGCGATGGACGTTGCGGACCTCCGCGACGCAATCGGCGATCGTCAGGTGCATCTGGTTGAGCCACAGCCGGTCCGCCATCCCGGTCGGCGCGAGCTCGTGCCGCTCGCCGAGGTACATCAGGATGTTGGCGACCTGCGCGATGACCAGCCCGTCGTAGACGAGGTAAGGCGGCGCGAAGGGGATGCGCCCGGTCCGCCCCGCCAGGTCGGCGAGAAGCGCCTCCGTCCCTTCCTGCCGCGCCCGATCGGCATAATCGATCTCGGCGGCCTCCAGCGTGAGGCGGACGAACTCGCCGGGTCCGGAGCTTCCGGGCCAGCACCACAGGTCATAGCCCATTCAGCCTTCTCCGGGCGCGCGGGCGCGGATCGCCAGCGCGTGGATGCGGGCGGCGAGCAGATCGGCGAGCGCGCGGTTCACCAGCCGCTGACGCGCGACCCGCGACAGCCCGGCGAAGGCGGACGATTCCACCTCCACGCGGAAATGCGTCTCGCCGGTGCCGTCGTCGCCCGCGTGGCCGGCGTGGAGGCCGCTTTCGTTGTGAACCGCGAGCGCGCTGGGCGCGAGCGCCTCGGTCAGCCGTGCCGCGATCACGTCTGCGAGCGGGCGGGGAATGGTGGAAGCGTCGATCATCGCTCCTATATGCGCGTCTTTTCGAGTGCGGGGAACGGGTGGCCGAGGATCGGCAGGCAAATAACCGGCGGGCGCGGTTCCACGGCCGGGTGGAAGGCGTCGAGCAAACGTGCTGGGTGCCCGGGTGCGCCGAGCCGGGCGAATTCCGCGCGCCGCCGCTGGAAGGCGCGTCGCCGGGCGCGGGCCGCGACGGGCGTCCGCCCGCGTTCCGCTGGATGTGCCTGGACCATGTCCGGGCGTTCAACGCCGGGTACAATTTCTTCAGCGGGATGACCGCCGACGAGATCCACCTGGCGCAGCGGCCCTATGCGGGCTGGGAGCGGGAGACGCGCGCCTTTTCGGGAACGGCGGACCGGGGCCCGCGCTGGGCCGACTTCACCGACCCGCTCGACGCGATCGCCGCGCGGATCAAGGCGGAGCCGCGGCGGCCGGACGGCACTCGGCTGTCCGAACAGGATCGCGCCAGCCTGAAGGTGCTCGGGCTCGACGCCGAAGCCGACCGGAGCGCGCTCCGGCGGCGGTACAGCGAGCTCGTCCGCCGCTATCACCCGGACCGCAACGGCGGCGACCGGACCCATGAAACCGCGTTACAAAAGGTGATCGCGGCGTATCAGCACCTGCGCAAGGCGCAGGCTTTCGCTTAGGGGAGCGTCGTGGCGCTCGGCGGCGCGGCGTCGCCCCGTACCGCCGCCTCGATCGCGGCATGGTCGATTCTGCCCATCGTC
>SXHP01000076.1 GCA_005773165.1 Sphingomonadales bacterium
CGATGTGCGTCGACTTGCCGGTGCCGTGATACCCCTGCACCATCACGCGGCGGTTGTGCGCGAACCCGGCCAGCACCGCCAGCGTCGTGTCGGCGTCGAAGACATAGGCCGGATCGAGATCGGGCACCCGCTCGTCGGCTTCGCTGAACGCAGGCACCTGCATGTCGACGTCGATGCCGAACAGGTCGCGGACGCTGACGGTCTTGTCGGGCGCCTCGAGGATCGTCGACTCGCGGCTGTCGGGCTTGGTGTTGGGGATGTCGGTCATGCTTGGAGCCTTAGGCGAAGGGGCGCGCCTTACTCAACCGCGACCTTCTCCGGCAGGGAGAACAAGGTGACGAACCGTTCGGCCGCCGCGCGGTTCCCGGTCAGCGTCAGTTCGCCCGCGGCTTCCGCATCCGCGAACGGGCGGCCGCCGTAGACGACCGAGGCGAGCGTCGCCGCGTCGCTCTCCACCGTGAACGCGCCGCCCGGCTCTCCGCGCTCGATCGCGATGCCGCCGCCCTCCACCGTGGCGTTGAACGTGTCCGCGCCCAGGCGGAAGCCCGCGCGGATCGACACAGCCGCCGCCGCGGTCCGATCGATCATCGTACGGAAGGACATCATCAGCGATGCGGCGCTCAGCGGCAGCGTCGGGTCGTGCGCGGGCGAGCGCACCGCCCAGCGGCCGAGCACCTGGATCGGCTCCTCCGCCTCATAGCCCCAGCGCGTCAGCTCATAGACCTGGACATTGGCGGGCGGCGGCAGCTTGCGCCGCTGGACGATCCCCGCCGCCTCCAGGCCGGCGAGCCGCTGGGTCAGCACATTGGCGCTGATCCCCGGCAGCCCGCCGCGCAGCTCGTTGAACCGGCGGGCTCCGAACATCAGCTCGCGCAGGATCAGCAGCGACCACCGCTCGCCGACCAGCTCCAGCGCGAGCGCGGTGCCGCACGCATCGTCATACCACCGCGCATCGGTTACCTTTTGTGACTTCATGGTTGCTTTTAGTAACTCGCAGGGGCAAGCAAGGCAAATGGTGATTCGCTGACCCGGAGCAAGCCCGATGACGCAGACACGTGGAGGATTCGTCATGGCGGATCGCCCGAACTCCGTGGAGCAGGCCGGATGACCGGCCGCCGCTCCCTCGCGATCGGCGTCGCCTGTTACCTGGCGACCACGGTCGCGCTGCTCGCCCATGCCGCCGCGTGCGGCGCCTGCCCGTTCGCCTGACCTGCAAGGAGGAAACAAGCATGACCTATATCGACGGCTTCCTGGCGCCGATCCTGGCGGACACCACCGAAGACGCCTACCGCGACTTCGCCGCCAAGGCCGCGCCGATCTTCAGGGAGCATGGCGCGATCCGGGTGGTCGAGGGTTGGGAGGACGACGTTCCCGACGGCAAGCAGACCGATTTCCGCCGCGCCGTCGCGCTCAAGCAGGGCGAAAAGGTCGTCTTCTCCTGGATCGAATGGCCCGACAAGGCGACTCGCGATGCGGGAATGAAGAAGGTGATGGAGGATCCGCGGATGGGGCCGGACACGCCCATGCCGTTCGACGGCCCGCGCATGGTGTTCGGCGGCTTCCGGGTGATCGTCGACGAGTAACCCCTCGCCTCACCCCGGCTCTGCGCCGGAGTGAGGCCGACGCAGGAGCGATCCATGACCAATCCACACGGCGCGCCCATCTGGTACGAGCTGCTCACCGCCGATCCCGATGCGTCCAGGGCGTTCTACGACGCGGTGTTCGGCTGGCGAATTGAGGCCCAGCCCGCCGGTCCGCTCGATTATCGCATGATCGACACGGGGGCCGGACACGTCGGCGGCGTCATGCGGCTCTCGCCTGAGATGCAGGCGGGCGGCGCAAAGCCGCGCTGGCTGTTCTACCTCGGCGTCGACGACGTCGATGCGACCGCCGGCGTCATCACGAACAAGGGCGGGCAGGTCCGCATGGGGCCATTCGACCTCGAAGGCGTCGGGCGCATGGCGTTCGTCGCCGATCCGCAAGGCAATCCCTTCTACATCATGCGCGGCGCGAGCGACGCCGCCAGCACCGCCTGGGACCGCAAGGCGCCCGGCAAGTGCAACTGGAACGAGCTCAACACCGTCGATCAGGCGGCGGGAAACGCCTTCTACGCCGACGTCTTCGGCTGGACCTATCCGGACAAGCTGCCGATGGGCGACATGGGCGACTATGTCTTCGTCCAGGCCGGAGCCGACACGATCGGCGCGACCATGACCGCGCGCGCGGAAGATGCGCCGCCCGGCTGGTATTTCTACTTCGGCGTGCCCGACATCGATGCGGCGGCCGAGGCCGTGCGCGCGAACGGCGGCACGGTGCGGATGGGGCCGATGGAGGTTCCCGGCGGCGACCGGATCATCTTCGCCGCCGCCCCCGACGGCGTGCTGTTCGGCGCGGTCGGTCCGGGCAAGCAGGAGCCTCGAGCATGACCAAGATCGCGCCGTGCCTTTGGTATGATGGCGAAGCCGAAGCCGCCGCGCGCTTCTACGCCCAAACCTTTCCCGACAGCCGCGTCGACGCGGTCCATCGCGCGCCGGGCGACTATCCGGCGGGCAAGCAGGGCGACGTGCTGATGGTCGAGTTCACCGTGCTCGGCATGCCGTTCCTCGGCATGAACGGCGGACCCGAGTTCCGCTTCGACGAAGCGGTGTCGTTCCAGGTCCAGACCGAGGACCAGGCGGAGACCGACCTCTACTGGAACGCCA
>SXHP01000077.1 GCA_005773165.1 Sphingomonadales bacterium
GTGGTGGCGGCGGCGGCGGATACCGTGGCGGCGGCGGCGGCGGATTCGGCGGCGGTGATCGCGGCGGTTTCGGCGGCGGCGGCGGCGGCGGTCGCGGCATGCCCCCGCAGGTCGTCGGCGAGGGCACCGGCGTGGTCAAGTTCTTCAACGCGCAGAAGGGCTTCGGTTTCGTGGTTCGCGACGACGGCGCCGAGGACGTGTTTGTTCACATCTCCGCGGTCGAGCAGGCGGGCCTGACCGGCCTGGCCGAGGGTCAGCCGCTCGGCTTCACCCTCGTCGATCGCGGCGGTCGCATCTCGGCGACCGACCTGAAGATCGAGGGCGAGCCCCTGCCCGTCACCGACCGCGGCCCGCCGCGCGACCGTGACGCAGGTCCGCGCGACTCGGGTCCGCGCGGCGGCTTCGGCGGCGATCGCGGCGGCGCGCCGCAGCGCGAGCTGACCGGCGAGAAGGCGACCGGCACCGTCAAGTTCTTCAACGCGATGAAGGGCTTCGGCTTCATCCAGCGCGATGACGGGCAGCCTGACGCGTTTGTCCACATCTCCGCGGTCGAGCGCGCCGGCATGTCGTCGCTCAACGAGGGCGACCGCCTGCAGTTCGAGATCGAGGTCGATCGGCGCGGCAAGTACGCGGCGGTGAACCTGTCGCAGTCGGGCTGATCCCATCGGCTCTGGTCGCATGATCGCGGCCAAGACTGTACGAAGGGCCGGTGTCGCATTCGCGACGCCGGCCCTTTGGCTGTGCGCGGTCGGCGCGCAAGCGCCCGAGGCGGATGTGCCGGTGCTGGAGGCGACGGCGGTCGCACGTTATCCGCACGATGCGGCCGCGTTCACGCAAGGCTTCGCCTTCGCCGACGGCACGTTCTACGAGAGCACGGGACTCGCGGGGCGGTCGGAGGTTCGCCGCACCACGCTCGACGGCCGCGTCACCGCACGCGTCCGCATCGATCCGAAACAATTCGGCGAAGGATTGGCGCTGTGGCGTGACCAGGCGATCACGCTGACCTGGCACGACGGCGTCGCGCACCGCTGGAACGCGCGGACGCTGCGCAAGGTCGGCGCGTCGCGCTATGCCGGCGAAGGCTGGGGACTGGCGGCGAGCGGCGACACGCTGGCCTTGTCGGACGGCTCGCCGACGATCCGGTTCCACGACGCGCGGACCTTTCGCGAGACCCGCCGCGTGACGGTCACCCTGCGCGGCCGCCCGCTCGATCAACTCAACGAACTGGAATTTGTCGACGGCGCGCTCCTCGCCAACGTCTGGCACCAGAGCGCGCTGGTCCGCATCGACCCGGCGAGCGGCCGCGTCACCGCGATCGTCGACCTGAGCGCGATCACGCGGGAGGTCGCCGCGCGCGATCCGGAGGCGGTCGCCAACGGCGTCGCCTGGGACGCAGCGGGCAAGCGGCTGTTCGTCACCGGCAAGCTGTGGCCGATGGTGTTCGAGGTGAGACTGACCCCGCGATGATCCTCCCCCTTCTTCTCCTCGCGCAAGTTGCGCAGCCCTCCCCCGCCGACGTCGCGCGGGTCGAGCGCGTCCTCGCGCGTGCGCCGATCGTCGACGGCCACAACGATCTCGCCTGGGAGATTCGCGAAAAGTACGACGGCAAGGTAGAGGCGCTCGACCTGCGCGACGCGACGCGCCCGCCCTATCCGCTCCAGACCGACATCGCGCGGCTGCGGAGTGGGCGCGTCGGCGGGCAATTCTGGTCGGTCTGGATTCCCGCCGCGACGACGGGCGCTCAGGCGGTCGAGATGACGCTGGAGCAGATCGACATCGTCCGCCGCATGGTCGCCGCGCACCCGCGCGACTTCGCGCTCGCGCTCACCGCCGCCGACGTCCGCGCCATCGCGAAGCAGGGCCGCGTCGCGTCGCTGATCGGGGTCGAGGGCGGGCACCAGATCAACGGGCGCCTGTCGGTGCTGCGGCAATATCACGCGCTCGGCGTGCGCTACATGACGCTGACCCATGGCAAGAGCCTCGACTGGGCGGACAGCTCGACCGACGATCCCCGCGCGAACGGCCTCAACGCGTTCGGGCGGCAGGTGGTGGCCGAGATGAACCGCCTCGGCATGCTTGTCGACGTCAGCCACGTCGCCGACACGACGATGCGCGCGGTGCTGGCGGTGACGAAAGCGCCGGTGATCGCGTCGCATTCGAACGCACGCGCGCTGGCGAATGCGCCGCGCAACATCCCCGACGACCTGCTTGGCGCGATCGGCAGGAACGGCGGCGTCGTGATGGTGAACTTCTACCCCGCGTTCCTCTCGGCGGAGTGGCGCGCGTGGGATGCGGCGCGAACGGCGCATGCCAAGGCGATCGGGGTTCCCGCCAACGTCTACGGCGCCAACGCTCCGGCGCCGCTCGTCGCCTGGGACTCGGCGCACCCGGCCCCGCGGGTGACGATCGCCACGGTCGCCGACCATGTCGAACATGTCGCCAGGATGGCGGGCCGCGCGGGCGTGGGGCTCGGCGGCGACTTCGACGGGATCAACGGCACCGGGCCCGAGGGGCTGACCGGGGTCGACGGCTATCCGCGGCTCCTCGCCGAACTGGCGCGGCGCGGGTGGAGCGACGCCGATCTCGCAGGGCTCGCGAGCGGCAACATCCTGCGGGTGATGGAGGCGGCGGAGGCGGCGGCGCGCGGGCTGGCGACCGCGACGCCGGTGGACGCGACCGCCCGCTAGAACCCCGAAAGGAAGCTCGCGACGTTGTTCCCGAGCGCGTCGACGGCGTAGCCGCCCTCCATCACGATCGCGGTCGGCCAGCCGCACGCCGCGATGTCGCGCGCGAGCGTCGCGTAATCCGCGGTGGTCAGCGCGAAGTGCGAGATCGGGTCGCCTTCCCAGGTGTCCGCGCCGAAGCTGACGACGAGCAGCCCCGGCGCGAACAATGCAATCGCGTCCAGCGCCTGACCGAGAGCGGTGCGGAACGCCTGGAGGCGCGTGCCGTGCGGCAGCGGCAGGTTGAGCGTCGCGCCTTCGCCAGAACCCTCACCTCGCTCGTCGGCATGGCCCCAGTAGAAGGGGTAATCCGTCGCGGGATCGGCGTGGATCGAGGCATAGAAGACGTCGCCGCGGTCCCAGAAGATGTCCTGCGTTCCGTTGCCGTGGTGATAATCGATGTCGAGGATCGCGACCCGCTCGACCCCCGCGTCGCGCCCCGCCTGCGCCGCGATCGCCGCGACGTTGAGGTGGCAATAGCCGCCGCAATAATCCGCGCCCGCATGATGCCCGGGCGGTCGGCACAAGGCGAAGGCGGCGCGCTCTCCCGCCAGGACCGCATGCGTCGCGGCGAGCGCGGTCTGCGCGTTGGCGTAGGCCGCGCCCCAGGTGTCGGCGGTGATCGGCGTGGTCGCATCCAGGCTGTGCGCGCCGAGCAGCGCGTCGACCCGCGACAGCGCGAGCGGCCGCCGCCCGACGATCGGAAAAGTATAGGGGATCGCCTCGCCCGACCGCCCCGCCTCGCGCCAGAGCCGGGGCGCGGCTTTCAGGAAATCGACATAAGCGGCGGTGTGGACCGCCAGGATCGGCCCCTCGCCGCGGTTCCCGGGACGCTCGGTTTTGCCGATCGCGCGCAGGATCGCTTCGGCGCGTGTCGGCGTCTCGGCATAAGCGGTGAACGCGCCGTTGTGGAGCTCCTGCACCGGCGCATGCGCCAGCTGCGCGGGATCGAAGAAGAGTCGCATCACCGCGGTGTGTACGGCACGGAGCGCAGCACCGCCACGCCCGCGATCGCCGACAGCACCGACCCCAGCAGCACCCCCAGCTTGACCGCGGCGGCGAGCGCCGGGTCGGCGAAGGCGAGCCCGCCGATGAACAGGCTCATCGTGAAGCCGATCCCGGCGAGGAAGCCGACGCCCAGCAGCAGCCGCCACGACGCGCCGCCCGGCCGCGGCGCGAAGCCGCTGCGTTCGGCCAGCAGGACCGCGCCGAGAAGCCCCACCGGCTTGCCGACGAACAGCCCCGCCGCGATGCCCAGCACCAGCGGATCGGCGAAAGTCCCCACGCCGATGCCCGCGAACGACAGGCCCGCATTGGCGAAGGCGAACAACGGCACGATCGCGTAGGCGACCGCGGGGTGGAGCGCGTGCTCCAACCGGTGAAGCGGCGAGTGCGCGTCGTCGGGCGCGGCGGGCGAGCGCGTCACCGGCACCGTCATCGCCGCGAGCACCCCCGCGACGGTCGCATGGACCCCTGACAGCAGGACCAGGAACCACAGCAGCGCGAACCCCGCCATGTACGGCCACAATCGACGCTCGCCGCGCCGGTTCATCGCGGCCATCACCGCGAGCATCCCCGCCGCGCCGACGAGCGCCCCCCAGTCGAGCGCATCGGTGTAAGCGACCGCGATGATCGCGACCGCGCCCATGTCGTCGACGATCGCGACCGCGGTCAGGAACACCTTGAGCGCGATCGGCACACGGCGTCCGAGCAGGGTCAGGATGCCGACCGCGAACGCGATGTCGGTCGCGGCGGGGATCGCCCAGCCGCGGCCAAGCCCCGGCGTGCTCCCCGCGATCGCGAGGAAGATCGCCGCGGGCACGGCCATCCCCGCCGCCGCCGCGACGAACGGCAGGCGGCGGCGGCGCGGATCGGCGAGCCGCCCGTCGACCAGCTCGCGCTTGATCTCCGCGCCGACGAGCAGGAAGAACAAAGCCATCAGCCCGTCGTTGATCCACAGATGGACCGTCATCGGGCCGAGCTTCGGACTGAGCACCGGCCCGGTCACCGCATGGAGGAGCGCTTCATACGCCTCGGCGGTCGCGGGCAGGTTCGCGGCGACGAGCGCGAGCGCGGCGGCGACGATCAGCACCACGCCGCCGCCTGCCTCGCTCAACAGGAAGTCGCGCAGCGCGGAGAGCGGGCGGCGGCTCACGCGACCTGCTCGACATGGAAGCTGCCTGCGGCGAGCGGGCGGCACAGCTCGGCGGACGGCGTCGCCGGGTCGAGCCACGCCGCCCACAGGTCGCGGCCGAGCGCCACGACCTGCCGCGAATGATATGGCGCGACGTCCGCGCCCGGCGGGCAGGTGAGCATCGTGAACGCCTCCCCGACCGCGGCGTCGCTGCGCCACAATCCGGCGATGCAGAACCAGTCGTGATCCGCCAGCCGGAACGCCCATTTGGTCTTGCGCCTGGTCCTAGCGTCCGCGGGCGCGGTGAATTCGTAGAACGCGTCGACCGGGATCAGGCAGCGCCCGTGCGTCAGGGTCCGCCCGTCCGAGCGGAAATTGTACACCGGCTTGCCATGCGCGCCCGGCCAGCTCCACCGGCGCGTCACCAGCTCGGCGGGCGCGGCGGCGCCGTCGACGCCGCGGATGATCACGGTGCTGTCGGTGATCCGAAACCCGTCGAGCGGGGCCATGTTGGGCGGCCCTTCGGGAAAGGTCAGCGGAATTCCCGTCTCCGACCAATCGTCGCGCAGCAAGCCGAGCGAAATGCGGCGGGCGGCTTCGTTGCACATCCGCGCTACGCCGCCAGCGCCTCGGCGATCAGCTTGCGCGAATTGTCGACGCCGTAGAGCGCGAAGAAGCTCCCCATCCGCGGGCCCTGCGACGATCCGAGCAGCGTCTCGTACAGCGCCTTGAACCAGTCGCGCAGATGGTCCTTGCCGAAATGCGCCTTGCCGACTTCGTAGACGTGGTTCTGGAGCGCGGCGGCGAGATCGCCGTCGTGCGCTTGTGCGAGCGCCGCGTCGAGATCGCGTAGCGCCGCGGCCTCCTCGGCAGTCGGCGCGCGGCGCTGGAGCGTCGGCGCGACGAAATCGCGGGCATAGGCGACCGCATAGCCGACGAGCCGGTCGAGCGCGGGGTTCGCCTCCGGCGACAACGCGGCGTCGTAGCGCTGGAGGAAGCGCCACAAGGTGTCGCGGTCGCCGACGCCGGGCAGGCTGGCGAGATTGAGCAGCAGCCCGAAGGTGACCGGCAGCGCCTCCGCGGGCACCTGCCCGTCGTGGATGTGGTGCACCGGATTGCCGAGCTTCTGCGCGGGCTCTTGGGCCCCGTAATTGGCGCGGAACTGCCAATACTCGTCCACCGCGCGCGGGATCACCCCCATGTGGAGCTGCTTGGCCTTTTTCGGTTCGCGATAGGCGAAAAAGGCGAGGCTCTCCTCCGGCCCGTAGCGGAGCCAGTCGTCCATCGATAGGCCGTTGCCCTTGGACTTCGAAATCTTCTCGCCATGCTCGTCGAGAAACATCTCGTAGTTGA
>SXHP01000078.1 GCA_005773165.1 Sphingomonadales bacterium
CCGACCTCCGAGCCCTTCTCCAGCACGCAGACCGACAGCTCGGCCCCGGCCTCGGTCGCCAGCTGCTTCAGCCGGATCGCCGCGGAAAGCCCCGCGGGGCCCGCGCCGACGATCACCACGTCATAGGGCATCGACTCGCGTTCGCTCATCTCTTCTCACTCCGGTCGGCCCGGCCCTAGCGTCACCCGGTTGGACGCGCGGCCGCCACGTTTTGTCCGCTCCCCGATGCGGCGAAGTTGACCCAAACGTCAATGCTTGCGCATGGTCGCGGGCGATGGGGGCGGATCAACATTACGACTGGACGGCCGCCGCCGCGAGCGCGCTGGAGTGGTGGCGCGAAGCCGGGGTCGACGTGCTGGTCGAAGACAGCCCGCGCGACTGGCTCGCCGCGCCGGTTCGCGTCGCGCCCGCCGCGCCGGTGGAGGTCGCGCCCCAAGCGATGCCCGCTACGCTCGCCGCCTTTCTCGATTGGCGGCGCGGCGCGGACATGCCCGATGCGGGCTGGTCGGGCGCGGCGATCGCGTGCGACGGGCCGGACGCGGCCGAACTGATGATCCTGTCCGATTGCCCGGATCGCGACGACGAGGGCAAGCTGCTCAGCGGCGGCGCGGCGGGCCGCCTGTTCGCGCGGATGCTCGCGGCGATCGGGTCGGAGCGGTCGGCGGTCCACGTCGCGGCGCTCTGCGCCCGGCGGCCGACCGCGGGGCGGGTGCCGCAGGACGCGCACGCCCGTCTCGGCGAGATCGCGCGGCATCATGTCGCGCTGGTCCGGCCCAAACGCCTCCTGGTGCTCGGCGACGCGACCGCGCGCGCGCTGTTCGGCGCACATCTGGCCGAGGCGCGAGGCCGTTTACACTTTGTTAACCATGACGCGGGAAAAGTGCGCGCGGTGGCGACCTACCACCCGCGCTTCCTGTTGGAGAAGCCCGGGTGCAAGGCGGAGAGCTGGCGCGATCTGAGGCTGCTCATGCGCGCCGGCGACGGGGACGGGGAAGAACCATGAAGCGAACGCTGATCGGCGCAGGCGTGCTTGCCACATCCCTGCTTGCCACATCCCTGCCCGCCCTCGCCGCTCCCGAACCTGCGGCCGAAGCCCGGACCGCCGCCGCCGCGCGGATCCCCGCTCAGCTCGATGCGGGGCAGCGCGAGGCCTATGCCGCGGTGTTCCTGGCGATCCGCGAGAGCCGCTGGACCGACGCGCAGATCGGGCTGGAGGCGATGAAGCCGGGCCCGCTCCACGCGATCGCGCGCGCGCAACTCTACACCGCCAAAGGATCGCCCCGGGTCGAGGCGGAGCAGATCGTCGCGTTGCTCAACGAAGCGCCCGAGCTGCCCCAGGCGGAACAGCTCGCCCGCTTGGCCAAGGCGCGCGGAGTCGCGGAACTGCCGCCCCTGCCCGCCGCCCGCACGCTGATCTGGCAGGACGGCGCCCCCCGGCGCGCGCGGGCGAAGACGGTGAAGAGCGACCAGGTCGCGGCCGATCTCGCGGTCGCAATGCAGCCGTTCGTCAAGGCGGACGACGGCGCGGGCGCACACGCGCTGCTCGACGCGACGGACGGTCTGACCCCGGAGGCGCTGACCGAATGGCGGCAGAAGGTCGCCTGGATCTACTTCCTTCAGGGCGACGACGCCCGCGCCCGCGATCTGGCGCGCAAGGCGGCCGACGGCGTCGGCGACTGGGCGCTTCAGGCGCGCTGGACCGAGGCGCTGGCGGCCTGGCGCTCGCGCGATTGCCGGGCTGCGGCGACCGGATTCGAGAGCGTGGCGGCGCGCGCCACCGACGTCGATCTGCGCGCGGCCGCGCTCTATTGGGCGTCGCGCGCCGACATGGCGTGCGGCAGCCCGCAGCGGATCGAGGCGCGGCTGAAGTCGGCCGCGCAGTTCGGCGAAAGCTTCTACGGCCAGCTCGCCGCCCAGGCGCTCGGCATGCGGCACAAGCCCTTGCCTGCGCTGAAGCTGGTGGCGAGCGACTGGGCCGCGCTCGACCGCCGCCCCAACGTCCGCGTCGCCGCGGCGCTGGTCGAGGTCGGCGAGACGGGCCTGGCGGACTCGGTCGTTCGCCAGCAGGCGCGGATCGGCGATCCGGCTGAGTTCGGCAGCCTGGTGCGGCTGGCGGAGACGCTCGACCTGCCCTCCACCACCGTCTGGCTTGCGCACAATTGCCCGGTCGGGGTCAAGGCGACGGTCGGGGCGCGCTACCCGGCCCCGAACTGGAGACCCGACAGCGGCTGGCGCGTCGACAAGGCGCTGGTCTACGCGCACACGCTGGAGGAATCGGGGTTCCGCAACAAGGTGGTCAGCCCTGCGGGCGCATACGGCCTGATGCAGATCATGCCCGCCGCGGCGACCGACTTCGCGCGCGAACAGGGCGGGACGCTCGACAAGGATGCGCTGACCAGGCCTTCGGTCAACATGGCGGTCGGTCAGCGACATCTGGAGCGGCTGCGGGACAGCGGCGCGACCGCGGGGCTGCTGCCCAAGGTCATCGCGGCCTATAATGCGGGATTGAAGCCCGTCGGCGAATGGAACGCGATCGTCCGCGACGGCGGCGATCCCCTGCTCTATATCGAGAGCATCCCCTATTGGGAGACGCGCGGCTACGTCACCACCGTGCTGCGCAACTATTGGATGTACGAGGGGCAAGCGGGAAAGCCGAAATCGGCGAGCCGCGCCGCCCTGGCGCAGGGTCTGTGGCCGCGTTTTCCGGGCCTGCCGGGCGCGCCCGCGGTCCGCATCGCCGCTCCCCTGCCCACCGCGCCGCGGGTGACGACCGTGGCGGTCAACGCGACGGTGAACCCGCGCACGACGACCGTCTCCGGTGTCAACTGACGCCGGGGGACCGGTCCCGGTCCGCATCGCCGTCCTTACCGTCTCGGACTCCCGCGGCCTGGCCGAGGACCGCTCGGGCGACACGCTGGTCGCCCGGATCGTTGCGGCCGGACACGTCCTCGCAGACCGCGCGATCGTCCGCGACGATGCGGAGCTGATCGTGTCGCGGCTCCACGCCTGGATCGACGACCCTGACGTCGACTGCGTCATCACCACCGGCGGAACCGGGGTGACAGGCCGCGACGTCACGACGGAGGCGGTCGAGCGAGTGGCCGACAAGATGATCCCCGGCTTCGGCGAGCTGTTCCGCTGGCTGAGCTTCGCCAAGATCGGGACGTCAACCGTACAGTCGCGCGCCTGCGCCTGTGTCGCGCGCGGCACCTACATCTTCGCGCTGCCGGGCTCGACCGGCGCGGTGAAGGACGGCTGGGACGGCATCCTGGCGAGCCAGCTCGACAGCCGCCACAAGCCCTGCAACTTCGTCGAGCTGATGCCCCGGCTGCTGGAGCGGTAGCAAGCTCGCGCCCATCCATCGTCACCCCGGATGCCTCGACAAGCTCGGCAGAGCCTTGTTACGGGGTCCAGGGTGCGGCAAGCGAAGTGGCTTGAGCCTTAACCCGCGCTGCTCGCGGAGGGCTGGACTCCGGAGCAAGTCCGGGGTGACGGAGGTATGAAGATGACCGGCATGACCCGCTTCGATTGGGAGGACCCCTTCCTCCTCGACGATCAATTGACCGACGACGAGCGGATGATCCGCGACACCGCGCGTGGGTACGCCCGCGACAGATTGCTGCCGCGGATCGTCGACGCCTTCGCCAACGAACATACCGATCCTTCGATCTTTCGCGAGATGGGCGAGCTTGGCCTGCTCGGCCCGACGATCCCCGAGGAATATGGCGGGGTCGGCGCGAGCTACGTCGCCTACGGTCTCGTCGCGCGCGAGGTGGAGGCGATCGATTCGGGCTACCGGTCGATGATGAGCGTCCAGTCGAGCCTCGTCATGTACCCGATCAGCGCCTATGGGTCGGAGGAGCAGAAGCGGAGATATCTGCCCAAGCTCGCATCCGGCGAGTTCATCGGCTGCTTTGTGAAGCGCGAGGCCGATTTGC
>SXHP01000007.1 GCA_005773165.1 Sphingomonadales bacterium
CCTCGCGATCCAGGGCCAGCTCGCCGACGCGCGCGCCCGCGGATACACCGAGGCGCACCCGGACGTCGTCGCGCTCAGGGGCCAGCTCTCCGCCGCGGCGGCGGCGGCCCGCGGCGAGCCCGTCGGGGGCGGGGCGGGGGGCGCGCCCAATCCGCTCTACCTTTCGCTTCAGGCGATGCAGGCCGACAAGGGCGCGCAGGTCGCCGCGCTCAGGATGCGCCGCGCGCAGCTTCAGGGCGATCTCGACCAGCTCAACGCCAAGCTGGCCGGGGATCCCGAAGTCGCGGCGCAGCAGGGGCAGATCGATCGCGACTATGCGGTGCTCAAGACCCAATACGACCAGCTCCTAGCGCAGCGCGAGCAGATCGCGATCCGCGGACAGGCCCAGACCCAGGCCGACGGCAGCCAGTTCAAGGTGATCGACCCGCCGACGCTTGCGCGCGCCCCGACCGCGCCCAACCGCTTCCTGCTGCTGACCGGGGTGCTGATCGTCGGCATCGGCGGCGGCATCGGCGCGGCCTTCGCGCTCGGCCAGCTGCGCGCCACGTTCGCGACCGCAGGTCGGCTGGAGAAGGTGTCCGGCATGGCCGTGATCGGCTCGATCGGCGAAGTGGTGACGCGCGTCCAGTCCGACGAGCGCGCGCGGCGGATGAAGTTGTTCGCGGGCGCAAGCGCCGGACTGGCCGCAGCCTACGTGCTGCTGCTCGGCGTCGAAATGCTCCAGCGCGGCCTGGCGGCCTGAGAGGACACGATGACCAAGACCCTCTCCCTTCTGGAGCGCGCGGCGCAGAAGTACGATTTCGCGCCGCCCGTGTTACCGCCGGTCCCGTCGAACGATGTGGGGTCGCTCCTGCCGGTCGACGATGGGCCCACCATCCGTCGGCCCGGGCTTGTTCCGGAATCCGTGGCTCCGCAGGTGGTGAGCTGTGAGGCTCCGGCCGGGTCGCCCGCCGCACGCTGGACCCCGGAACAAGTCCGGGGTGACGGAGAATTGGCCGCGCCCGTCGCGCCCAACGCTGACACGTTCGACCTTTCCGCCATTCCCCCTGAACTCCGTGAAGGCGCGGACAGCGACGTTCCGTTCCTCCCTCCGGTCGACGGCCCGGTGGCGATCGATCGGGGCATGCTGGCCGAGAAGGGGATGATCGTGCCGGGTGCGCCCGTGGGGCCGCTCGCCGAAGAGTTCCGGCTGATCAAGCGCCAGCTGCTCATCACGCGCGAGCGGATCGCGGGCAGCGACGCGCCCGACAAGGCGCGTAGCGTCCTAGTCTGCTCGGCGCGACCTGCCGAGGGCAAGACCTTTTGCGCGGTCAACCTTGCGCTTTCGATCGCGGCCGAGCGCGACACGGAGGTGCTGCTGATCGACGCCGATTTCGCCAAACCCGACGTGCTTCGCAGACTCGGGCTCGACGACGCGACCGGCCTGCTCGACGCGCTGGCCGATCCGTCGCTCGATCCCGAGACCCTGGTGATTCGGACCGACGTGCCGCACCTTTCGGTGCTCGGCGCAGGGACCAAGACCGCGCACGACACCGAGCTGCTCGCCAGCGCGCGCACCCGCGCGGTCATCGCCCGGCTGCTCGCGGCCAATCCGCGACGGCTGCTGATCTTCGATTCCCCCCCGGCTCTCGCCGCCTCGCCCGCCGCGGTGCTGGCGATGCTGGTCGGACAGGTGATGATGGTGGTCCGCGCCGACCGCACGCCCGAGGGCGAGCTGCGCGAAGCGGTGTCGTTGCTCGACGGGTGCGAGCACATCTCGCTTGTCCTGAACGCGGTGTCCTTCGTGCCGGGCGGCGCACGCTTCGGCAGCTATTACGGTCAGGAGGACAGGTCGTGATCCGTCCAGCATTGCTCGCGACGGCCGCGGTGATTGCGGCCGCCGCTCCCGCACGCGCGCAGAACGCGACGGTGATCGCGCCGTATATCGAGATCGGGCAGGTGCTCGACGCCGATCTCACCAACGACGACGTGCTGACCTATACGTCGGTCGCGGCGGGGATCGACGCGGCGATCACGGGTCCGCGCGCCGAGGCGCAGGTCAGCTACCGCTATGAGCGGCGGATCGGGTGGAATGAGGACCTGGGCGACCAGGACATCCACAGCGGCCTGGCGCGCGCCGCCGTGCGCCTGGCTCCCGGGCTCAGCCTGGAAGCGGGCGGGCTCGCGACGCGCACCCGCTCCGACATCCGCGGCGCGGCCCCCGGGTTGCTCACCGGCGATGCGGACAACATCAGCCAGCTTTACACCGTCTATGCGGGTCCCAGCATTCTTCGGCAGAAGGGCGCGCTGACCGTCGGCGCGGATTATCGCATCGGCTACACCAAGGTCGAAACGCCGACCTTCGGCGTGGTCGCGCCGGGCGTGCCGCGGCTCGACTATTACGACGATTCGCTTAACCATCTCGCCGCCGCGCGCGCTTCGCTCGCGCCCAATACGGTGCTGCCGATCGGGCTGACCGCGAGCGGCGCGTGGGAGCGCGAGGACGCCGGGCAGCTCGACCAGCGCTACACCGGCTGGTTCGTGCGGGGCGACGTGCTCGTGCCGGTTTCGCCGACCGTCGCGCTGACCGCGGGTGTCGGTTACGAGCGGATCACCACCTCGCAGCGCGACCCGTTGTTCACCTCGCCGGGCGCGCCCGCGCTCGATCGTGACGGCCGCTTCCTCACCGACCCGAACTCGCCGCGCCGCATCGCGTACCGCACCGACGGCGTCTACTACGACGCAGGCGTGGTCTGGCGTCCCAATCGCCGTACCTCGATCGAGGCGCATGCGGGCAAGCGGTACGGCACCGAAAGCTATATCGGTGCGATCAGCTATCAGGCGTCGAAGAGCGTCGGGCTTCAGGTCCAGGTGTACGACGCGGTGCAGACGTTCGGCCGTCAGCTTCGTCAGGGCCTTGCGACGCTGCCCACCGGCTTCGTCAACGCGCGCGACAGCTTCTCGCAGCAGTTCAACGGCTGCGTGTTCGGGACCAGCGGCGATGCGCCGGGCGGGTGCCTGAACGACGTGTTCCAGTCGATCTCCACCGCAAGCTATCGCGCCCGCGGCGTCGACGGCATCCTGTCCGCGCAGCGCGGCCGATCGACCTTCGGCGTCGGCGCGGGCTATTCCAATCGCAGGCTCCACGCGCCGAACACCGGATCGGGGATCGTCACCTTCGGGCTCAACGACGAGAGCTGGTACGGACAGCTGTTTTATTCGCGGACGCTCAGCGACGTGTCGGGAGTCGACGCCAACGCCTTCGTCAATGTCTATGACAGCGATCTGGCGGGGGGCGAGGACATCGTGTCGCTGGGCGCGACCGCGGCCTACTTCCACAATTTCGGGCGCCTGCAGACGACGGCAACGCTGGGGCTCTACCATTTCGACGCGGGCGGCACGCTGGGCAAGGCGCTGTCGGCGCAGGCGCTGATCGCCGCGCGCTATACCTTCTGACGGGGGCGAGGATGTACGACGAACATTTCGGGCTGACGACGCGCCCGTTCCAACTGACCCCGGACCCGCGCTTCTGGTATTCCACCGCGACCCACCGCAAGGCGATGGCGTATCTCGGCTACGGCCTGGCGCAGGGGGAGGGCTTCATCGTCATCACCGGCGAGATCGGCGCGGGCAAGACGACGCTGGTCGGCCATCTGGTCGAAACGATCGATCCGCAGCGGATCAACGTCGTCCGGCTCGTCTCGACTGCGATTCATGCCGACGACCTGCTGCGCACCGTCGCGACCGCGCTGGGAGTGGATCCCCATGGTCTGCCCAAGGCGCTGCTGCTCGACGCGATCGAGCGGGGCCTCCACACCGTCGCGCGCACGGGTCGGCGGACGCTGCTCGTCGTCGACGAGGTGCAGGCGCTGCCGGTGGACAGCCTGGAGGAGCTGCGGATGCTCTCCAACTTCCAGGCTGGCGGCCAGGCGATGCTCCAGATCCTGCTGCTCGGCCAGCCCGAGTTCCGCGAGCGACTGCACGGCTCCGACGCGCTGGAGCAGCTTCGGCAGCGGGTGATCGCGATCCACCACCTCGACCCGATGGGCGAGGACGAAGTCGCCGATTATCTCGCCCATCGGCTGAGCGTCGCGGGATGGCGGGGCCGTCCCGACTTCGCCGCCGATGCGTTTCCAGCGTTTCACCGCGGATCGGGCGGGGTGCCGCGGCGGCTGAACCATCTTGCCGGGCGCACGATGCTGGCGGCGGCGATCGAAGGCCGCGAGCTGATCGACGCCGCGCTGGTCGATTCGGTGCTAGGCGATCTCGCCGCAGACCTGCCGCTGCCGAGCGCGCCCGCAGCCAAGCCTGCTCCCGAACCCGGTCCCGAGCCCGAGCCGGTGGAGATGGCCGTTCCCGATGACGCGCTGACCGGCCGGATCGCCGAACTGGAGGCGCGGATCGAGCAGCAGGATGCGGCGCTTCGCCGGGTGCTTACGCTGCTCGTCGACTGGGTAGAATCGGATCAGCCGCGCCCCGGAGTCGCGTCGATCCGCGGACCCGCGGCATGGGAGGCCGCCGCCTGATGCGGCATGTGGCCGTTCACGGAGGCCGCGTTCTGAACGCGATGTCGGTCGACGTGGAGGAATGGTTTCAGGTCGGCGCGTTCGAGCAGGTGATCGACCGCGCGGATTGGGACGGCCTCGCCAGTCGGGTCGCCGACAACACCGCCGTCGTGCTGGACATGTTCGCCCGAGCGGGGGTGCAGGCGACCTTCTTCACTCTCGGCTGGATCGCAGAGCGGCGCCCCGCGCTGATCCGGCGCATCGTGGCGGAAGGGCACGAGATCGCGAGCCATGGTTGGGACCACCGCCGCGTGTTCACGATGAACGCCGAGGCGTTCCGCGCCGATCTCGCCCGCGCCCGCGCCGTGATCGAGGACGCTGCGGGAACGCCGGTGACGGGGTACCGCGCGCCCAGCTTCTCGATCGACGCGCGCACGCCCTGGGCGCACGCGGTGCTCGCCGAGGAGGGCTATCGCTATTCGTCCAGCGTCGCGCCGGTTGCTCACGACCATTATGGTTGGCGTCAGGCGCCTCGCTACGCCTTTCGTCCGCTCCCCGATGCCGGGCTGATCGAGCTGCCGGTGACGGTCGCGGAGGTCGCGGGGCGCAGGCTCGCGACAGGGGGCGGCTTCTTTCGCATGCTCCCCGCTGCGATCACCGACTTCGCGGTGCGCCAGGTCAACGCCGAGGCGCAGCCCGCGGTCTTCTACTTCCACCCCTGGGAGATCGATCCGGATCAACCCCGCGTCGCCGATGCCCCGCTCCGCTCGCGCATACGCCATTATTCCCGGCTGGGCGCGATGGCGGGGAAGCTGGAAGGGCTGCTCGCCCGGCACGCCTGGGGTCGGGTGGACGCAGTGATCGCAGGGGCATGACGATGCCGCTCCTCGAAGCGCCGGTCGGCATTCGCGAGGCCGAGCTCGCGCGAGACTCGGCTGCGATCGAAGCGTTTGTCGCGGCGGCGCCCGGGGCGACGCCGTTCCACTTGCCCGCCTGGTCGCTTGCGGTCGAGAAGGGGTGCGGGCAGCGCGCACGCTATCTCGTCGCCGAGCGCGCGGACGGGCGGATCATGGGGGTCCTGCCGCTCACCGAGATGCGATCGCCGTTGTTCGGCCGCGCGCTCGTTTCCGCAGGGTTCGCCGTCGACGGCGGCGTGCTCGGCGCGGGCGTCGAGGCGCTCGCTTCCGGCGCATGGGCGCTGGCGGAGCGGCTCGGCTGCCCTCAGGTGGAGCTGCGCGGCGGCGGCGAAGCGCCTGAAGGATGGGCGGTCGATGACGCCACATACGTGGGCTTCGCGCGCCCGCTCGCGCGCGACGACGACGCCGAACTGCTCGCGATCCCTCGCAAGCAGCGCGCGGAAGTTCGCCGCGCGCTCGGCTTCGATCTCGAGGTCGCGACCGGGCGGACGCCTGCGCTCCTCGCCGAGCACTACCGTGTGTACGCCGAGTCGGTCCGCAATCTCGGGACCCCCGTCTTCCCCGCGGCGCTGTTCCGCGCGGCCGCGGAGACGATGGACGCGGACGTGCTCACCGTGCGGCACGAAGGGAGGGCGGTCGCGAGCGTCCTCAGCCTCTATCATGCCGGAACCGTCTACCCCTATTGGGGCGGCGGAACGGCCGCGGCGCGGGCCTTGCGCGCCAACGACCGGATGTATTTCGAGCTGATGCGCCACGCTCGGGCACGCGGCTGCACCCGCTTCGATTTCGGTCGATCGAAGACGGGAACGGGCGCCGCGGCGTTCAAGAAGAACTGGGGGTTCACCCCCGAACCGCTCCGCTACGCCCGCCGCAGCGCCGGTCCGGCGCGCTCGGTCGACCCGCGCAATCCCAAATATGCGGCGATGGTCGCGACGTGGAAGCGACTGCCGCTGCCCGTCGCCAATGCGCTCGGCCCGTGGCTGTCGCGCGGCCTGGGGTGATGCGCGACATCCTGTTCCTGGCGCATCGCGTGCCGTTCCCGCCCGACCGGGGCGACAAGATCAGGAGCTTCCATATCCTGAAGCACCTGGCGGCGCGCGCGCGGGTGCACCTCGTTGCGTTCGCCGACGACCCCGCGGACCATTATCCCGCGCCCGAGTTCCAAGGGCTGCTCGCGAGCTGCACGGTGGTGCCGCGCACCAGATCGCGCGCGCGGGCGCTCGTCGAAGCGCTCGCGACCGGTCGCCCGCTGTCGCTCACCGCCTTCGCCGATCCCGCGATCGCGGCAGCTGTGAAGGCTCGAAGCGGCATGGCGACGTACGTCTTCTCGGGTCAGATGGCGCAATATGTCGACGCGCCCGATGTGATGGACTTCGTCGACGTTGATTCAGCCAAGTTCGCCGCGTTCGCCGACGCGGCGGAGGGACCGATGCGCTGGCTGATGCGCCGGGAGGCACGCCTGCTCGCCGCATTCGAGCGCGACGTCGCCGCGCGCGCGGGCGCGAGCGTGTTCGTCAGCGCTGCGGAAGCCGCGGTGTTCGGAGGAGCCCGCACCGCCGCAATCGAGAACGGGATCGACACAGGGCATTTCGATCCCGCGGCTGCGTTTGAGCGGTTACCGGCTCGGGAGGGGCCGCTGATCGTCTTCACGGGCCAGATGGACTACCGACCGAACGTCGACGCGGTGGTCGCCTTTGCTCGCGGCGCGCTGCCCGCGATCCGCCGCCGGTGTCCGGACGCGCGATTCGCGATCGTCGGCCGCGCGCCCACGCGCGAGGTGCGCGCGCTCGCCCGGGAGGAGGGCGTGACCGTCACCGGCGCGGTCGCCGACGTGCGGCCGTGGCTCGCCGCCGCCGACGTCTGCGTCGCGCCGCTGCTTCTCGCCCGCGGGGTCCAGAACAAGGTGCTGGAGGCGATGGCGATGGCGCGGCCGGTGGTCGCCTCACCCGCGGCTGCGGAAGGGATCGATCACGGCGGCTCCATCCGCGTGAGCAAAGACTTCGCCGACGCGGTGTGCGCCTTGCTCGCGGACGTCGCCGCAGCGCGGACGCTTGGAGAGGGCGCACGCGCGCAGATGGTCCGGCGCTATGCCTGGGATGCGCGGCTTGCGCCGCTGGATGCGTTGATGGGGCTGGAGGAGGCGCGCGCCGCATGACGGTCGCGGTGCCCGCCGCCACGTTCGCCGCGCCCGTCTGGCGGCGTCACCTTGCCGCGCTCGCGCTGGTTTCGGTCGCGATCCTGCTCGTGTTCCGCGCCGACGTCGCGCGGCTCGTCGGCATCTGGTGGACCGGGGATGCCTATGGTCATTGCCTGATGGTCGCGCCGATCGTCGCCTGGCTGGTGTGGCAGCGCCGGAGCGGCCTCGCCCAACTCACCCCCGTCGCCTGGGCGCCCGGCCTGCTTATCGTTGCAACGGGGAGCGCCGGCTGGCTGCTCGGCGAGGCGGCGTCCGCCAACTTCGCGCAGCAGCTCGGGCTGGTGCTGATGCTCGAGGGGACGGCGGTGACGCTGCTCGGCCCGAATGTGGCGCGCGCGCTCCTTTTTCCGCTCGCCTACGCGCTGTTCCTGGTGCCGTTCGGCGCATGGCTGGATGCGCCGCTGCAGCAGGTGACGATCGCGATCGTCATGCCGCTGCTGGCGCTGATCGGCCTGCCCGCGGAGTCGAACGGGCTGGTGATCCACGCCGGACGCTATTGGTTCGAGGTGGCGGAGGCGTGTTCCGGCGCGAAGTTCGTGCTCGCCATGATCGTGCTCGGCACGCTGGTCACCCACCTCGGCTTCACCTCCTGGCGGCGGCGTGCGGTGTTCATGGCGGCGGCGCTGGTCGCGCCCGTGCTGACCAACGGGGTCCGGGCGTTCCTGTCCATCTGGGGCGCCCACCTGATGGGCATCGAGTCCGTCTTGGGCCCCGGCCATCTGCTCGCCGGCTGGGCGCTGTTCGCGGGGATGCTGGCCGGCCTTCTCGCGCTCGCTTGGCCGCACTTCGACCGCGCGCCGGACGCGCCCGCCTTCGACCCGGCGAAGCTGCAACGCCGTGTCCCGCGGCTCGACCCGGCACTTGCCGTGCTGATGGTCCTGGCGATCGTCGCTGGCGCTCGGCTGCTGGCGAGCGTCGGCCTTCGCCCGATCGCCTAACGCAGCTTGGCGATCGAAAGGCCGTCGGCCTTGGCGCGGTCCTTGGTCGACTCCTCCGAGCGCTTGAGCGCCTTGGCGATCGCCTTCAGCGCCATGCCCTTCTTGGCGAACTGGTGCAGCTTCTGGATCTCGTCGGTCGTCCACGGCTGACGGTGACGCTCGAACTCCTTGACCTTCGCCATCAGAACACCGTCATCGCGGCGTGAAGCGTCAGCGCCACGAGGGCCAGAGTGGACGCAGCGAACAACAGGAAACGGTACTGGACGCGATTTCCGATGGCCTGGACAAGGCTGTGCAATATGCGCAACCCGACATAGCACCAGGCGAGCCAGACGTTTACCGGCTCCTCGCCGCCCCCAGTTAGCGCCAGCACTCCGCATATCGCGTAGAACAGCGTCGGCTGCTCGACGAGGTGCATGTAATTGTGCGCCTTCCACTGCGTCTGTTCAGGCAAGAGCTTGTCGAGCGCGGCGCCATTGCCCCCACGCACCGTGGCTACGTCGATCCCCGCTCGCTTCATCGCGGGCAGCCGGACGATCACGACCCAAACGAGCATAACCAGCGTCCATGCGACCAGCACGACGACTGGCTTCAAAATCTCCGAATTCATAAAGGCCTCCCCCGGTGTCCCGAGGGAGGCGTGCATCACTTGGCGCGCAGGCGCAACGTCAGTCGTCGAACAAGGTGGCCCACTTGCGCGGCGTCCGGTCCTTCCACAGCCCGCGGTGGTAAGCGTCGGACGCCAGCAGCGGCATCACCGAACCGGCTTCGGCGAACACCATCTGCTCGATACCGGTGTTGACCTTGCCCCAGCTCGCCGCCTCCTGCAGCGTCGAGGACGAGCAGGCCCCGTCGCGGACGTCGGCGACGGTGATCTGCACCGCGTACTTGTGGACCGCGACGTCCTCGTGCCCCAGGATCTCGGCGCAGACGACCGTGTCCTGAATGAAGTTCTTGGGCACGCCGCCGCCGATCATCAGCAGGCCGGTGGTCCCCGCCTTGATCTTGATCTCGGTCAGCTCGCGGAAATCGGCGATTGCGTCGAGCAGCAGGTACGGCTTGCCCGCCTTCGCGGAGTCCACCTGGTGCTTGACCAGCCCGAACCCGGCCGACGAGTCGACGAACGCGGGGCAGAAGATCGGCACGTCATGCTCGTAGGCGAGCTTGACCAGGCTGTTATCCTTCTTGCCGTGCTCGACGAGGTACTTGCCCATCTCGCGGATGAACGCGCGGCTCGAATAGGCCTTAGGCTCCAGCGACTCGGCGATCTCGAAGATCGTGTGGTCGACGTGCTGGAGCTGCTCCTCGTCGATATAGGTGTCGTAGATGCGGTCGATGTAGAGCGACCGCAGCGTGTCGTCGTCGGGGATTTCGAGCGCCTGGTAGTGCTTGTGGCCGAGCCCTTCGAAGAAATCCATGTCGACGATCGTCGCGCCCGTCGCGACGATGCAGTCGACCATGTTTGAGCGCACCAGCTCGGCATACAGGTCCATGCACCCGCCCGCGCTGGTCGATCCCGCGATGACGAGCACGACGGTGCAGTCCTTGTCGCCGAGCATCTGGTTGTAGATGTCGGTCGCGCGGCCGAGATCGCGGCTGGTGAACGACATCTTCTTCATCGCGTCGACGATCGGCCGCGCGTCGAAGGAGGTGATATCGATATGCTCGACCTTGGTGGAGAGCAGCTCCGCCTTCCTGTTATCGTTGGGGCGGGTGTCGTTGATCTTGGTGTCGGTCATGGCTCGTCTTTCCCCCTCCCGCTTGCGGGAGGGGCTAGGGGAGGGCGTGTCAGATCGTGGGCTGAGGCCTGCGACTCACAGGCCCTCCCCCGACCCCTCCCGCAAGCGGGAGGGGAGAAGCGTTACAACGTGACGACGTTCGTCGCGGCTTCGCGTTCCACCGGCACGTAGAGCGAGGTCATCGGCTCGTCGTCCACGACAACCGCTTCGTTCGATCCGAAGCCGTTGAACGCGGTCCGCATCGCGCAGCCGTAGGCCCCTAGCATGCCGATCTCGATATAGTCGCCGGCCTGGGTGTCCGCGGGCAGCAGGAACGGCCCCGCCATATGATCCATGTCGTCGCACGTCGGCCCGTAGAAGCTGAACGCCATATCGCGCGCCCGGCTGTCGGGCTCGCGCAGCAGCCGCACCGGAAAGCGCCAGCCGATGTGCGCCGCATCGAACAGCGCGCCATATGCGCCGTCGTTGATGAACAGCTCGTCGCCGCGGCGCTTCTCGACCCGAACGATCAGCGAGCTGTATTCGGCACACAGCGCCCGGCCGGGCTCGGCCCAGAGCTCGGCCGAGTAGGAGACCGGCAGGCTCTCGAACGCACGGTGGATCGTCTCGAAGTAACGCTCGAGCGGCGGCGGCTCCATGCCGGGGTAGGACGAGGGGAACCCGCCGCCGACGTCGACCACGTCGACCGTCACCGCCGCCTCGACGATCGCCGCGCGCACGCGCTCCATCGCCTGCGCATAGGCCTCGGGCGTCATCGCCTGGCTGCCGACATGGAAGCAGATGCCAAGCGCGTCGGCCGCCTGCCGCGCCGCGAACAGCAGCTCCTTCGTCTCGCCGGGGGCAGCGCCGAACTTCGACGCGAGGCTGAGCTTGCTATGCTCCGACGATACGCGCAGCCGGACGCAGAGCGTCAGGTCGGCCGCATCGCGGGTGGCGCGCATGATCTTCGCCAGCTCTTCCAGGCTATCGAGCGAGAACACGCGGACGCCGTGGTTGTCATACGCCTCGCGGATCGCCTCCTCGGCCTTGACCGGGTGCATGAAGCATAGGGTGGCGTCGGGCAGCGTGCGCGCGACGAGCCGCACCTCGGCGATCGAGGCGACGTCGTAATGCGTGATCCCGCTGTCCCACAGCACCCGCAACAGATCGGGCGAGGGATTCGCCTTCACCGCGTACATCGACCGGCCCGGGAACTTCTCGACGAAGAACCGGGCCGCGCGCGAAGCCGCGTGCGGACGAAGCAGCGTCACCGGCTCCACCGGTGCGCTCTGAGCGATCTCGACTCCGGAAACGGGGGTCGACGGGGCGGCAGCTAGCCCCAGCGCGCTATGATGCTTGTGCAATTCAAGGGACCTCCAAGTGGCTTGCGCCGTACGGTGAAAAGCTGCCTTGCGGTTGGAAGTCCCATGGGGCAGCGGAGGCGCGATTTAGGGTCCGCTTTTCGCAATGTAAAGTGGCAGACGGGGCAGGGGGTCAGACCGTGACGATTTTGCGACAGCCGACCCGCGCGGGGGTGCGCGACGCCGCCGCCAAGATCGCGCGCGTGCTGCCGTCGACGCCGCTATTCGCCAGCGAAATCAAGGGCGTGTCGGTCGCCTTCAAGGCCGAGTCGTTGCAGCCGATGGGCGCGTTCAAGATCCGCGGCGCGTTGCATCGGCTGACCGCGCTGGACGATGCGGCGCGAACGCGCGGGGTGGTCGCTTTCTCATCGGGCAACCACGCTCAGGGCGTCGCCTGGGCGGCCAAGAGACTCGGCGTCGCGGCGACGATCGTGATGCCGCACGACGCGCCGCGGGTGAAGCGCGAGGCGACGCTGGCGCTTGGCGCGGAGGTGGTCGGCTATGACCGCGCGACCGAGAGCCGCGAGCTGATCGCCGCGCGGCTGGCCGAGGCGCGCGGCGCGACCCTGGTGCCGAGCTTCGACGATCCGTGGATCATCGAGGGGCAGGGATCGGCGGGGCTGGAGGCGGCGGCGCAGATGGAGGCGGCGGGACTGGGCTCGCCGACCCGCGTCGTCGCGCCGTGCGGCGGCGGCGGGCTCGCGGCGGGAATCGCCTTGGCGCTGCCGGAGGCGGCGATCACGGTGGTCGAGCCGGAGGGCTGGGACGACATGCGCCGCAGCCTGGAGGCGTCGTGGATCGAGCCGGTCGGTCCGAACCCGCCGCCGACCGCGTGCGATTCGCTGATGACGACGCGGGTCTCGCAGCTGACCTTCGACGTGCTGTCGCGGCGGGATGCGACGGGGGTGGCGGTGAGCGAGGCGGAGATCGCGACGGCGCAGCGCTGGGCGGCGGAGCGGCTGCGGCTGGTGGTGGAGCCCGGCGGCGCCGCGGCGCTGGCGGCGGTGCTGGCGGGGAAGGTTGCGATGGAGGCGGGGGTGTTGGTGGTGCTGTCGGGGGGAAACGTGGACCTTGCGGCGTATGGGCGGGCGCTAATTCCTCTCCCGCAAGCGGAGGGGGACCATGCGAAGCATGGTGGAGGGGGATTGCGATGAAGTTCACCGGCCCACCCAGCACGATCAAACGCTGCAAGAAGTCACGTCGAGAAATGTCCTTCCCCGAAGTCCTGCTCTGGCAACAACTCCGCAAGCGGCCAGGCGGCTTCAAGTGGCGGCACCAGCATCCAGCGGGCGTGTACGAACTCGACTTCTACTGCGACGCCGTGCACCTTGCGGTCGAGGTGGACGGCGAAGCCCACAACCGTGGTGACAGACCGGCGCGCGATCTGCGGCGAGACGCTTGGGTCGCGAGGCAAGGCGTGCGGACGCTCCGCGTCCCGGCGAAGGCAATTCTCACCGATCTAGAGAGCGTTGTCCGATACATTATTGACGTCGCTCGCACGCGCGAGGTCAAATCCTCCCCCTGCGGGGGAGGAATTGCGGTGAACGCCATCGCCGCCGCCGCTCCCGCCATCGCCATGCTCGCGGTCTTCGCCTGCCTGATCGGCGGCATCGCCGTGATCCGCCGTGGGCGCGATCGGCGCAAGGGCGTGCTGATGCTGGTGATGGCCGCCGTGCTGCTCGCCAACGTGCTGATCTGGACCCTCTGACGGCTGGAAGGAGAGGCTAAGGAGAGGCGAATTCGATGTCGCGGTGCGCGACAGGCCGTTCACGGCGGACCTCTGCCGGAGGAAGGTCCAAGGCCGCGGGCTGCCATTGCGTGGCGCGTGGACCGGATCGCGGGCGATCGCACGTGTCTCTTCACCGATGAGAAAGGGCGGGGGCTGACCCGTGCCAGCCCCCGAGCATGCTTGCATGAAGCGCGGATTGTAGGACAGCGCTTCGTCCGAGACCGGCATGAGCGAAGCCCATGCCGTCGACCGGCGCTTAGGAGCGCCTCCGGCCGGGCCCGCTCCTGATCAACTCACCGGATCGGTGAGTTGGGATCGAGCCGCATGTCCAGATACTTGTTCACGCTCGCCATCAGATCAGGCATCTCGTGCTCGAAGAAGTGGTTCGCCTTCGGGATCGTGTCGTGGTGGATGGTGATGTGCTTCTGCGTGCGGAGCTTGTCGACCAGCTTCTGCGTCGCGCTCGGCGTCACCACTTCGTCGGCCGCGCCCTGGATGATGATCCCGCTCGACGGGCAGGGGGCGAGAAAGGTGAAGTCGAACATGTTCGCGTGCGGCGCGATCGAGATGAAGCCGCGGATCTCGGGGCGGCGCATC
>SXHP01000079.1 GCA_005773165.1 Sphingomonadales bacterium
ACAAGCCTGGGTGGCCTGGCGGTGAACGTCGTGGAGTGCTGAGCGTGTAACTCCTCCCGTGCCGGGGAGGAACAGAAGTATCAATTAACCACTCCCCAACACCTCCGCCCTACGCCCATCAAGGATGAGGCGACTCCTGACTCACGCGCTCCCGGCTGCGGCGATGCTGCTGCTCGCCTCGTCGTGCGTCGCGCCCGCCAAGCCGCACCGCATCTCTCAGGACATCCCCGAACCCGATCCGCGCGCGCTCCTGCGCCGCCTCGCGCTCGACGTGCCCGAGGGGACGCCCGTCTCGACCGATGCGGCGCCCGCGCCGCCGCTCGCCGCCGCCCCGGCCTTTGTCGCGGCGCAGACCGCCGACGATGCGGCGCGCGCGCTCGAATGCCTGACCGCCGCGATCTATTACGAGGCGCGCTCGCAGGGGCCCGACGGCGAGCGCGCGGTGGCGCAGGTGGTCCTCAACCGTGTCCGCGACCGCGCCTTTCCGCGCTCGGTCTGCGGCGTGGTCTATCAGGGGTCGACGCGCTCGACGGGCTGCCAATTCTCCTTCACCTGCGACGGATCGATGAACGCCCGGCGGGACTGGGGGGCCTGGGACCGCGCGCGGCTGACCGCGGAGGCGGCGCTCGCGGGCGAAGTCTATGCGCCGGTCGGTTCGGCGACGCATTACCATGCGAACTACGTCTCGCCGTGGTGGGCGCCCAGCCTCGCCCGCGTGACGCAGGTGGGGGCGCACATCTTCTACCGCTGGAAGGGCGCGATGGAGAAGGCGCTGACCTTTCGCCAGGACTATGCCGGGGTCGAACCCGGGGTGGGCGCCGATGTCGCGGTCGCGACGGACGCGGGCGGGGTGACGGTCACCTACGGCAACCGCGAAGCCGAGGCGCAGGCCGAGACCGCGCCGGCGGCGGCGGGGGTCACGATCCACCGCGGCGTCGCCGCGCCGCAGTCACGCGCGGTGCGGGCGAGTTACGTGTCAGGCGTTCGCATCCACCGCGGCGTGACCCACGACGCGGGTGACGAGGGCGATCACGAGCCGATCGTCGCGGACGAGACTTAACGCGAGCACTCCCCCTTAGGGGAGGGGAGAAGCGGGCTACAACCCCAATCGCACCGTCGCCCGCAAGTCCCGCCCCGCGAGCGGCGCAAAATCCTTGAGGAAGCTCGCGTGCCGCCGCGCGGTCACGTCGAAGATGTTGTTCGCGCTGAGCAGCAGCGTCGTCTTCGATTCACGCCCGAACGGCTGCAGGCTGACCGATGCGTTGACCAGGGTATAGCCGTCGGTCGCGGTCTCGAACGCGGCGGTGCGCTTCTGGTCGAAGACCCGCTCCACCTCGGCGCGCGCGGTCAGGCGGTCGCCCTGCGCCTCGACCCCGGCAAGGACGCGCGCGGGGGGGATGCGCGGGACGGGGCCCGCATCGACGATCGTGGCGCGGACGTAGTCGCCGAGCACGTCGGCGTTGACGCGGTAGCCGCCCGCCTCGAACAGATGCGCGGTCAGCTCCGCCTCCACGCCGTAATAGCGCGCATCGCCCTGCTGGTACTGGAAGCACGGCAGGTCGACCTCGCGCCCCGACAATGCCGCCGCGGCTTCGCAGACGGAGGCGTCGACCTGGTTCTCCGAGATATAGTTGCTGAACCAATTGCCGTAGACCGAGGCATCGAGGTCGAAGCGTCCAGCATGGGCGTGGAAGGTCGCCTCCAGCCCCCACGACTTCTCCAGCCGGAAGCCGGGATCGCCGAGCTCGTACACCTGCGTTCCCGCGTGCGGGCCGTCGGCGAACAGCTCTTCCGCCGACGGCGCACGCTCGGTGCGCGAGCCGTTGAGGCCGATGCGGATGCCTTCGGCGACTTCGTAGGACGCGCCGAGCGACGCGGAGAAGGCGTTGAAGCTGCGCTTGCCCGAGAAGAAGCGCAGGTCCTCCGCCGGATTGCGCGAGGCGAGATCGGTGTGCTCGTACCGCAGCCCGCCCGCGGCGCGGAACGGACCGCTGGCGTATTGTTGCAGCGTGAACAGGCCGACCTGATTGGTCTCGTTGCGCGGCAGGAACGCTTCCTCGCCCTCCACGTCGAACAGCCGGTTGAAGAACTGGACCCCCGACGCGCCCTGCCAGCCGCCGCGGTTCGCCTGAACGATCTCGAGCCGCGCCTCCGTGCCGTTGTTGCGGAAGGCGGTGCCGATCTCGCCCGTCGGCTCGAGCTCGAAGTGGCGATAGGTCGCGTGCCCGCCGCGGATGCGGATCTTGTCGAGGAAAGGTCCGCCGACATCGACCTCGCCGCGCAGGTCGACGCGGTTCTGGACGATGTCGATCCGCGGCGCCTCCTGCTCCTGGCCGACCTCGGTCGCATAGCGGATCGGCAGGCCGTAGAGGCTGTCATAATGGCTGTACGAAACGCCGAGCGAGCCGCCCTCGGTCAGGATCGTCGCGCCTGCGCCCGCGGTCCAGGTCTCGACCGCGGTGTTGGGGAGCCGCCCCCGAACCGCGGCGGAGGCGGCGAAGTCGATCGGCTCATCGGTGTCCTGCGGCAGCCCGACCTGCGCCGATGCCGCGTCCCGGGCGGCGCGCGACAGCGCGAAGCCCCCGATGCGCAGGTCGTCGGCCTTCAGGTAAGATCCGTCGGCGTGAAGCACGAGATGCTCGCCGACCGCGACGTCCCCCGCCGCGCCGATCGAGCGCTCGTCCGCGGCCGAGCCGTAATTGGCGATCGCGGCGAGGCGGTAGCCGTCCGCCGGGCGGGTGCGCGGGATTCGCGTGTCGATGACGTTGACGACCCCGCCCACCGCCGACGAGCCGTAGAGGAGCGCGGAGGGGCCGCGCAGCACCTCGATCCGTTCGGACAGCAAGGGGTTGATGATCACCGCGTGGTCGACGGAGGTGTTCGACACGTCGATCGAGCCGATGCCGTCGGTCAGCACGCGGATGCGCTCGCCCTGGAAGCCGCGCAGGATCGGCCGCGATGCGCTCGGGCCGAACGAGGTCGCCGACACGCCGGGCAGCCGCTGGAGCGTTTCGCCGATCGTGGGCCTGACGTCGCGGGTCAGCGCCTCGCCGGTCAGCACGGAGGTGCCCTGAAGAACGTCGGTCTCGGTCTGTTCGAGAATACCCGTGACGATCACCTCCGCGCCCGTCGTCGCGCGCGGCGATCCGGTCTGGGCGGCGGCGCCGGCGGCGGCGAGCAGCGCGAGCAGGCTGGTCGATGTGATGATGATCTTCATGCGCAATGGCTCCGGCGCCCGTTGGTGTCCTTGGGCGCGCCCTAAGCCATATGATATGTTGTATCAACCCACTTGTTGCGCCGCAGCGTCAGACCGCCTCGTGACAGCGCTCGCAGGTGCCGCGCACCTCGATCACCGGGCGATCGGGGCGAAAGCCGGTGGCGCTCGCCGCGCTGCGGATCGCGCGGCTGACGGGGTCGTCGTCGAGGTGGACCGTGTCGCCGCAGATGTCGCAGACCAGGAAGATGCAGTCGTGGACGCAATCGGGGTGCGCATTGGCGACATAGGCGTTGGCGCTCTCCACGCGGCGCGCCAGGTTCTTGTCCACGAAGATGTCGAGGATGCGGTAGACGCTGTTCGCCGCCACCCGCTTGCCGCGCGCCTTGGAGACCGCCTCGGCGATGTCGTAGGCGGAGGCCGGATTGCTGAACCCGGCGAGCGCGGCGAAGACGCTGCGCCGCATCTCGGTCCACTGCTCGCCCGCGCCCTCCAGCGCGGTGCGCGCGGCGTCCATCAGCGCGTCGCCTTGGTGTTCGTGATGGGCGTGGCGGGTCATGGTGTGGAGATAAGCGGGGGAGGTGAGGCGGGCAAGCGCCGCCGCCTTTCCTTCGTCACCCCGGACTTGTTCCGGGGTCCAGGATTCCGCCAACGATGACCTTCGAGCCTCTACCGGCATCGGCTGCCGAGGGCTGGACCCCGGAACAAGGCTCTGCCGAGCTTGTCGAGGTATCCGGGGTGACGGAGCATTTGCGGCGCGGTCCGAGCCAGATCACGCCTGCGACATATGCCCCGCGATCGTCGCGACCATCTCGGCCGTCTTGGAAGGCGGCAGGTCGTGCGCCATGCCGGGGACGATCACCAGCTTCGCCCCCGGGATCGCGCGCGCCAGGTCCTCGCTGTTCGCGGCGGGGACCAGCGGGTCGTTCGCACCGTGGATCAGCAGGGTGGGCGCGCGGATCGCGGCGAGCCGTTCGACCCGGCTGCCGTCGCCGAGAATGGCGAGGAGCTGACGCCGGACCCCCATCGGGTTGTAGCCGCGGTCGAACGCTTCGGCGGCCATGGTGCGGAAGGCGTCGGGCTCGCGCGCGGGATCGGGAAAGGAGATGAGGTTGAGAATGTCGTTCCCCGCCGCGATCGCCTCCTCGCGCGTCGGATTGGCGGGGCGGCGCTGCATCAGCTTGCCGCGGAGCTGCGCGGTCGGACCGGGAAGCCCGCGCCGGCCGCTCGACGACATGATCGAGGTCAGGGTCAGCGTGCGGTCGGGCCATTCGGCGGCGACGAGCTGCGCGATCATGCCGACCATCGAAGCGCCGACGACATGCGCGCGCTCCATCCCGAGCGCGTCGAGCAGCGCCACCGCGTCCTTCGCCATGTCGGTGAGCGAATAAGCGAGCGGCGGCTTCAGTCCCAGCCGCATCATGCCGAGCGCGAGGAGCGGGTGCATCGCGCGCGCGCCGTCCAGCGTTGTCGACAGCCCGATGTCGCGGTTGTCTTAGCGTATCACCCTAAAGCCCGCGTCCGCCAGACCCTGCACGAACGGCTCGGGCCAGGCGATCATCTGCGTGCCCAATCCCATGATCAGCAGCACCGCGGGCGCGGACGCATCGCCGCGCTCCTCGAAGAACAGCTCCACCCCGTTCGCGCGCACCTTGGGCATCGGACCTCCTGCCGCGCCCTCCGGCGCCGTTCTGCGCGCATCCTGCCGGAACGGCTCGCCGCGCGATAGTCCCGCTTGGCCGTCATCAAGTCAGGGCATCATTGAACGCCTACCGAATCAGTGGATGTTAAGCGCAGATCAAGAGGGACGCCAATGCTGACACTCGCCATGCTTCTCGCCGTCCAGGACGCGGCGCCCGCGCAGACCCCGACGCCGCCGCCCGGCGCGTCCGTCGAGGGTGGCCAAGTCGATGTCGAGGGCGAGCCGCCGGTGACGGGGCGGCTCGGGACCGCGCAGCAGGGCGGCGGCGACATCGTCGTCACCGCGCGGCGGCGGGCGGAGACGGTACAGCGGGTGCCGATCGCGGTGTCGGTGATCGGCGGCGCCGCGATCGCGGAGACGGGCGCGTACAACGTCGGCCGGATCACCCAATTGCAGCCCAGCCTGCAATTCTATTCGACCAATCCGCGCAATTCGGCGGCGAACATCCGCGGGCTGGGCGCGCCGTTCGGGCTGACCAACGACGGCATCGAGCAGGGCGTCGGCATCTACGTCGACCAGGTCTATTACAGCCGGATCGCGTCGGCGACGTTCGACTTCACCGACACCGAGCGGATCGAGATCCTGCGCGGGCCGCAGGGAACGCTGTACGGCACGAACACGACCGCGGGCGCGATCAACATCACCAGCCGCGCGCCCAGCTTCACCCCCGAAGCGCGCGTCGAGCTGACCGCGGGCAATTACGATTTCTTCCAGGGCAAGGCGTCGGTGTCGGGCCCGCTGGTCGCGGACGCGATCGCGATCCGGCTGTCGACCTCGATCACCACGCGCCGGGGCACGATCTGGAACACGACCCAGCGCGAATGGCAGAACAGCCAGGACAATCTGGGGCTGCGCAGCCAGATCCTGTGGCGCGCAACGCCGACGCTCGATCTGACGTTCTATGGCGACTACAACCGCCAGAACCCCAATTGCTGCGTGCAGATTTATGCTCGCACCGGGCTGACCCAGCGGCCGCTCAACCGCCAGTATGACGCGCTCGCCGCGGCGCAGGGCTATCGCGTGCCGTCGACCAACGCCTTCGACCGTATCACCGACGTGGACACCGACCTGCGCGCCAAGCAGGAGCTGGGCGGGCTGTCGCTGGTCGGCGCGCTTGATCTCGGCGGCGCGGAGCTGACCTCGGTCACCGCGTGGCGCTTCTGGAACTGGGACCCGTCGAACGACCGCGACTTCACCGGGCTGGCGATCACCCCCGTGTCCGCCAACCCGTCGCAGCAGCGCCAGTTCAGCCAGGAGCTGCGGATCGGATCGGTCGGTGAGAACCGGGTCGATTACACGCTGGGCGCGTTCTATTTCTATCAGACGATCGACACGCAAGGGAGCCAGGTGCAGGGGCCCGCGGCGAGCCGCTTCCTGCTCAATCCGGGCAACGTCCCGCCGGGCGTGGCCGGTTGCGCCGCCCCGACCGCCAACGCCTGCAACCCCGCGGTGCTGAACGGGCTGACGTCGACCAACACGATAGGCTTTACCAACACCAGCGCCGCGCTGTTCGGCAAGCTGACGTGGCGGGTCACGGACGCCCTACAGCTCTCGGGCGGGCTCCGGCTCAACTACGACAAGAAGGACGGGTCGTATGTTTCGGTGGTCACTACCGGCACGGGCGGCACGGCGCTGAACGCCGACCAGCGCGGGGTCCTCGCGCCGCAGACCTACCGGCCCGAGTTCGACAACTGGAACCTGTCGGGCGACGTCACCGCGGCCTATGCGGTCACGCCCGACGTCAACGCCTACGCCACCTACGCGCGCAGCTACAAATCGGGCGGCATCAACCTGTCGGGACTGCCGCTCGACGGCGTCAACCCGATTCTCGCAGCAGCAACGGTCGCGCCGGAGAAGGTCGACCATTTCGAGCTCGGACTGAAGACCCAGTTCCTTGATCGACGTGCGACGGTCAACATCGCCGCGTTCCGCACCGAAATCTCCGACTATCAGGCGACCGTCTTCAACGGGCAGCTGGGCGTGCTGCGCGGCTATCTGGCGAATGCGGGCAAGGTCCGGACGCAGGGGATCGAGATCGACTCGGCGTTCCGCCCGACCGCGCGGCTCAACGTCTACGCCAACGCGGCCTATACCGACGCCAAATACGTCCGCTTCGTCGACGCCCCGTGCCCGCCCGAGCTGTCGGGCGGCGCGGCGGCGACCGCGGCCAACCCGGCGAGCGCTCCGGGCACGCCCGGCGGGTTCAGCCCGGCGAACTGCGACATCTCCGGCCTGCGGCTGCCCGGCGTATCGAAATGGGCCTTCTCCTATGGCGCGGAGTATAATCTGCCCGGGCGGATCGGCGGGCTCGATGGGCAATATTACCTGGGCTACGACGGCAGCTACCGTTCGACCTTCTCGTCCAACCCGTCGCCGTCGGCCTACACCAACATCAAAGGCTATTCGCTCAGCAACTTGCGCGCCGGGTTCAAGGCGGAGGGGAGCTGGAACGTCTTCGCCTGGCTGCGCAACGCGTTCGACCAGGACTATTACGACGTGCTGGCGCTGCAATCGGGGAGCACCGGGCTGGTGGTGGGCCAGCCGGGAGATCCGCGGACCTATGGGGTGACGGTCAGCCGGGCGTTCTGATCAGGTGGACCGGCCTGTTCGTCATCTGAAAGGTCGCCAGAAGCGAAACGCTTCAGTTAGTCACCCCGGATACCTCGACAAGCTCGGCAGAGCCTTGTTCCGGGGTGACGATCGGATGAGGGATCGGCGGCTCGTACAAGCAGCGGCGGTGCGATAGATCACGACCATGACCGCCCCCCTGAACCTCCGCGTCCTCGAACTCGCCCGCATCCTCGCGGGGCCCTGGGCGGGGCAGTTGCTCGCCGATCTCGGCGCGGACGTGATCAAGGTCGAGCGGCCGGGGGAGGGGGACGACACGCGGCATTGGGGGCCGCCGGTCCTCACCGGCCGCGACGAGGCCGATCTCGGCGCGGCTTATTTCCACAGCTGCAACCGCGGCAAGCGATCGATCGCGATCGACATCGCCACCCCCGCGGGCCAGGCGCAGGTGCGCGCGCTCGCCGCGCAAGCCGATGTGGTGATCGAGAACTACAAGGTCGGCGGTCTCGCCAGATACGGCCTCGACGCCGCCGCGCTGCGGGCGGAGAACCCGGGCCTCGTCGATTGCTCAATCACCGGCTTCGGCCAGACCGGGCCCTCTGCGCACCGCGCGGGATATGACTTCATCATCCAGGGCATGGGCGGCGCGATGTCGATCACCGGCGAGCCCGACGGGCCTCCGCAGAAGAGCGGGGTCGCCTATGCCGACGTCTTCACCGGGGTTTATGCGACCGTCGCGATCCTGGCCGCGATCGAGCGGCGGCACACGACGGGGGAGGGCGCGACGATCGACATGGCGCTGCTCGACACCCAGGTCGGCGTGCTCGCCAACCAGGCGCTCACCTGGATGGCGAGCGGGGTCGTGCCGGGCCGGATGGGCAACGGCCACGCCAATCTCGCGCCCTATCAGAGCTTCCCCTGCTCGGACGGCGACCTGATCGTCGCGGTCGTCAACGACCGCCAGTTCGCGCGCGCGTGCGCGGTGTTGGGAGAACCCGCCCTGGCGACCGACGAGCGCTTCGCGACCAACCCCGCGCGGGTCGCGAACCGGGTCGAGCTGATCCCCAAGATCACCGCCTTGACGCTCCGCCGCCGCGCGTCGGAGCTCCACGCGGCGCTGGAGGCGGCGGGGGTTCCGGTCGGCGCGGTCAACCGGATCGATCAGGTCTTCGCCGACCCCCAGGTGGTCGCGCGCGGGATGCGGATCGCGCCGGAGGACGGGCGCGGCGACGCGTTGCCCGGACTGGCGTCGCCGATCGTCATCGACGGCGGTCGCATGGCCGCACCCGGCGCCGCCCCGAGATTGGGCGAACACGAAGGCGCGGGCTGGCGACCGCGCTAGGGTGTCGCGCCGCAGCGGGCGTGCGTTCGCGGCGATGCGGCGCATGGACCGTCGGCGAACCGGCGCGCGAGCACCCGGGCTGGCTGGGCGGCGCGCGACGGCTTGCCTATATGGCGAAGCGCGGCATAAGCCCGCGCCGGTCATCCAACACGAAAGCTCATCATGTCCGCCATGTTCCGCATCACGCTGCCCGACGGGTCCGTCCGGGAGGTAGCGCCGGGGACCACCCCGGCGGACGTCGCGGCGGCGATCGGCCCGGGGCTGGCCAAGGCGGCGATCGCGGCGCGGGTCGACGGCGAGGTGCGCGACCTGTCGCGGCCGTTCGAGGGCGACACGAACCTCGCGCTGATCACGGCCAAGGACGAGGCGGAGGCGCTGGAGCTCGCGCGGCACGATTTCGCGCACGTCATGGCGGAGGCGGTGCAGCACCTTTATCCGGGCACGCAGATCACCTTCGGCCCCGCGACCGAGGACGGCTTCTATTACGATTTCGCGCCGCCGGTGATCGACGGAAAGCCCCGGCCGTTCACCGATGACGACCTGCCCGCGATCGAGGCCGAGATGCGCCGCATCATCGCGCGCAACGAGCCGTTCGTCCGCGAGGTCTGGTCGCGCGAGCAGTTGATCGACGCGTGGCGCAAGCAGGGCGAGACGTTCAAGGCCGAATGGGCGGCCGAACTGCCCGACGGCGAGGAGCTGACGATCTATCGCCAGGGCCAATGGCTCGACATGTGCCGCGGGCCGCATATGCCCTCGACCGGGCGGCTCGACCCCGCCGCGTTCAAGCTGACGCGCGTGTCGGGGGCCTATTGGCGCGGCGACCAGAAGAACGCGATGCTTTCCCGCGTCTACGGCACCGGCTGGCTCAACAAGAAGCAGCTCGACCAGCTTCTGTTCCGGCTGGAGGAGGCCGCCATGCGCGTCCACCGCAGGCTTGGCCAGGACATGGACCTGTTCCATCTCCAGCCCGAGGCGCAGGGGTCTGTGTTCTGGCACCCCAAGGGGTTTATCCTGTGGCGGCAGCTGGAGGCGTACATGCGCCGCCGGTTGGACGCGGCGGGCTATGCCGAGGTGAAGACGCCGCAGCTGATGGACGCGCGCCAGTGGGAGCAGTCCGGCCATTGGGGCAAGTACCGCGAGAACATGTTCGTCGTCCCCGACGAGATCCCCAACGTCGAGGACGAAGGCGCGGTGCTGTCGGGCCAGGCCGACCTG